>JADGEP010000181.1 GCA_016744275.1 Candidatus Krumholzibacteriia bacterium
ATGGTATAGCGACGTGCCACTTGCACACTACAAGCTTAAAACCTCAAATCACCCTTAATATCATCAATATCTTCCAACCCCACCGCGATACGCACCAAGCCGTCAGTAATACCGACCTCCTGGCGTTGCTCATCGGTCAGGTCCTGCCAGGGGATGTCGACGTGGAACCCGTGGGCCTGGCAGACTTCGTTCAGGACATCCATGGTCACCTGGGAATAGATGACATAGCCGCTGTCGGTGGTGATCACCAGGGCGCCCTGACGGAGAGTTCGTCTGGGATCGTCGATCAACAACTCGGGGTCGATGGCATCCTGCACGCCCAAGCCGCGGCAGCTTTCGCAGGCCCCCGCGCTGTTGAATGAGAAATCACTGCGGTGCAGAGCGCCACCATCCGGCGAGGCCCCCAGGCGGGCAAACAGCAAGCGCAGGTATCCGTGCAGTTCGCTGATGGTTCCCACGGTGGAGCGCGGATTGCGCCCCGAAGTTTTCTGATCCAGGGCAATGGCCGGGCTCAGGTTGTCGATGCTCTCGACATCCGGTTGGCCCAGTTTGCCAAGCAGTTGGCGGGCTCTGTTGCTGAACGACTCCAGGTAGCGGCGTTGCCCTTCACGGCACACGGTGTCAAAAGCCAGAGACGATTTTCCCGACCCTGAAACACCCGTGACGACCACGAGTTTGTGATGGGGAATACGCAGGTCCACATCCTGCAGGTTGTGGGCCCGGGCTTTGCGAATCGTGATGGGCGGTGGTGAAGCGGGGCGGTTCATGAATTCTCCGAAACGTCTGGCTGATCTCAAGGACGGGCGGCCATATTGGCCGCCCGTGCTCTTCTGCCGCCAGGCCAGTGGTCTGCAGGTGGGTCGGCCCTACTGCGGCACGTCCACGGCCAGTTCGACCACCTTGGCAGCCAAAGTCATGAACGCCTCACGGGCCGCGCTGCCTTCGACCTCCACCGCGGGCTTGCCCGCATCGCCACCTTCGCGGATCGCCGGATCGATGGGGATCTCGCCCAACAGCGGCAGGTCGTACTGCTTGGCCACTTCGGCACCGCCGCCATGGCCAAAGATGTCGTACTGCTTGCCACTGTCCGGGCATACGAAGTAGCTCATATTTTCGACAATGCCCAACACCGGAACTTCGGTCTCGCCAAACATCCGGATGCCGCGGCGCACATCAGCCAGGGCCACTTCCTGCGGCGTTGTGACCATGACCACGCCCGAAAGCGGCACCTGCTGAATCAGCGTCAGCTGCGCGTCGCCGGTTCCGGGCGGCATGTCCACCACCAGGAAATCCAGGTCGGCCCATTGCACATCTTTCAGGAACTGCTTGATGGCCGAAAAAACCAGCGGTCCACGCCAAATCACGGGCTGGTCTGGGGGCAAGAGCAGGCCCATGCTGATGACCTGCAGGCCATGGGAAATCACCGGATGGATCTTCTTGTCTTCGGTCACTTCCGGGCCTTCATCCATGGCCAACATCGTCGGCACCGAAGGGCCATAGACGTCGGCGTCCATCAGGCCCACCTTGTGGCCACTGGCGGACAGGGCCAGAGCCAGATTCACCGCTACAGATGATTTGCCCACGCCGCCTTTGGCGCTGGCCACGGCGATGATTTTTTTGACACCCGGCAGCTTGGCCCGATCAGCGAACGGATCAGGCGATTGGCCATGAGGACCGCGCGGTGCCTGCTGCGGCGCGCTGCGGTCGTCCAGAACCACGTTCACCGAAAGAACACCCTGCAAACCAGAGACGATTTCGGTCACACCGGCGCGCACCGCTTCGATGGTTTCGTCTTTTTCGGTGGTTTTGACCACTGAAACCACGACCTCGCCGCCAGTGACCTTGATTTCACCTACCAGGCCAATTTTGACGATGTCCACTTTGGTGCCCGGAACCATGACCTCTTTCAAGGCCTCCATCACCATTTCAGGATTGAGATTGGAACTCACTATTTCCACTCCTTGGCAAAGGGCGACCCGCTGCCTTCGCGGCGGTCTCCCCATTGTTGTTTCTCAGGATTTCAATTCATTCAAGACGTCGCCCAAAATGTGGGCATGGTCAAAGGCCAGATCCGGCAATTCACTCACCGAAAACCAAGCCGCGGCGGCGGCGTCATCGCCACCCTGCACTTCCGGCAACGCGCCGGACAGTTGCCCCACATAGACCACCGAGACGGTGTGCCCCCGCGGATCTCTGCCGGGTTGGCCATAGGTTCGGAACTGGCTAAAGGAGACTCCGGTCAGGCCGGTTTCTTCAGCCACTTCGCGGGTGATCGCATCGTCGATGTTTTCGCCGTAGTCGACAAATCCGCCGGGCAACGCGTAGCTGCCCCGGAATGGCTCGCGCCCGCGTTCGATCAACAGAACCGACATTTCGTCGTCTGCCCCGGCCCGCACCAACACCACCCCGTCGACGGTCAGGGCCGGATTGCGATAGGTCTCCCCCTCGCTGGCATCCGGTTCCCGATTCAAACTTATTCCTGGCCGAACGACGCCAAAGCTTCGTCGCAGCTGTTGAAGGTCTCAAAAACCAATTTCAACTGGGTGACATTCAGGATGTTGTCGATGCGGTCGCTGACCTGGCAGATCTTCAGGCGTCCGCCGTTTTTCTTCAGAGTGTGGTAGCCGGAGACGAGAATGCCCAGCCCGGTCGAATTTACCCAGCTGACTTTGCTCATGTCCAACAAGACATCGACGTGGCCATTGGCAATGAGGGTCTTGACCTCGGTCATGAATTTTTCGTGATCCGGTCCGCCCATGATTTTGCCGGACAGATTCAGGACCATGACATCGCCGTTGGCGTTCTGCTTGATATTCAATTCGCCCTCCTGGGACAAGTTGCAAGCCTTGAAAAAGACCTGTGGAATCGGTGTTCGTCGAAGTTGCCTACATTTCAATATATGATAAAGTCCTTCGGTGCGGTTTCCAACCCGGATTATTTTTACCCGGATGAATACGAAGGACAATCCCATGGTCAGAACCCGACCGGCCGTCCTGAGCGGCACCTGGTATCCTGCCGACCCGTCCGAATTGGCGGCCCAGGTCGACCAATTCCTCGACCTGGCGGACCCCAAACAGAAGCCCGCCGGCCAGGCCCGAATCGCCATCGTCCCTCACGCCGGATTCATGTACAGCGGTGCCACAGCAGGACATCTGTACGGATTGCTTTGCTCTCCGGCTCCCCACCGAGTATGGATTCTGGCGCCCAATCACCGGGTTCCCCTGCACCAAGTGGCTCTCAGCAGCAGCCACGCCTTTGCCACGCCTTTGGGAGAATCAGCCTTGGATCAGGCGGCCACGTCCCGATTGGCGGCCCACCCATTATTTGCCATCGATGACCATGCCCACGCCCAGGAGCACGCCGTCGAGATCCAATTGCCTTTCCTGCAGCGCCTCTGGGGCTCTGGCGGAGCGGGTTCGTCGCCGACCATCCTGCCTTTGCTGGTGCCACACCTTGAGGGATCCGCTTCGCGCCAGGTCGCACGGGCGGTCGCAAAGGAATTGCAACCCGGCGACCTCTTACTCGTATCGACGGACTTCACCCACTACGGGGCCAGCTTCGATTTTGTGCCTTTCAGCCAGAATGTTCCCGCGGCCCTGGAAGAACTGGATGCCGGCGCAATCCTGAAAGTGCTGGCCGCCGATGGTGAGGGCTTGCGCCAATACGGCCGCGAAACAGGCATCACCATGTGTGGCCTGCAGGCGGCCGGAGTGGCCCTGGACTGTGGCTTGCCCTCGGGCTACGAGGGCGCCCTGTTGCACTACAGCCGCAGCGGCGACCAGGAAAAGGACTACACCCAATCGGTCAGCTATGCCGCCATTCTGCTGACCGAAGGGCCAGATGACGCCACGACTGACAGCTCCAATCGTCTCCAGGAAGGCCCATGATGCTCGAACCCGGCACTCTCATGAACAATTTGACGGCCCAGGAGCGGGAATTTCTGCGGGATGTGGCTCGCCAAGCGGTCTGGAATGCGGTCCGGCAACAGGACCCGCCCGATACCCGCACCCTGGCCGAGGCCGCCGCAGTGGACCTCACGCCTCGCCTGCTGGTCAAACGGGGGGCCTTTGTCACCCTGCATCGGGCCGGACAACTGCGCGGCTGCATCGGTTACATCGAAGGGCATTTACCCCTGGTCGATGCTGTCGTCCGCAATGGTAGGGCCGCGGCCACCGAAGATTCCCGGTTTGCCCCCGTCAGCGAGGCGGAATTGCCGGCTCTGGATCTCGAAGTCTCGGCTTTGACACCTCTGCGCTCGGTGGCCCGCCCAGAGGACATTGTCATCGGCCGCCATGGGATTCTGTTCGAAAAAAAGGGCCACAAGGCGGTGTTTTTGCCCCAAGTGGCCCTTGAACAGGGCTGGGATCTGGAGGCAACCCTGGGACACCTGTCCCTCAAAGCGGGACTCAGCCCCAGCGATTGGCACGAAGGGGCCCATTTTCAGGTCTTCGAAGCGGAAGTTTTCTAGTTGTTTGCGGGCGTTGCAAGGGTTATTTTCTAGCCCCGTGTAGCGCTCCGCAAGGTGCGCGTGCACTGTTGTCTTTGGAATAAGTCTTTGGATTATTGTTCGGTCGATAATTGTCAAGTGTGTCCGAAAGAGATGGTAACCATGGGTTTGTTGGACAAGGTCGCAAAATTCACCACCGCCGAAGAGCTGCGCCAGGCCGACCTCTACAATTTTTTCCGGGTGATCGAGTCGGCCCAGGAAAACACGGTCAAGTACCAAGGCCGTGATGTGATCATGCTGGGCAGCAACAATTATCTGGGGCTGACCAATCATCCTCGGGTCAAGGAAGCGGCCCAGAACGCCATCGCCAAATACGGCACCGGTACTGCCGGCTCGCGCTTTCTCAATGGCACACTGGACATCCATGTCGAGCTGGAAGAGAAACTGGCGGCCTTGGTGGGCAAAGAAAAAGCGCTCATTTTCAGCACCGGTTTCATGGTCAATCAGGGCGTGCTCAGTTCGCTGGTCGGACGCAAAGAAACCATCATTGTCGATCGCACCGACCACGCTTCGATCATCGATGGCGCCCGCCTCAGTTTTGCCGACGTGCGCAAATTTCGGCACAACAACATGGAAAACCTGGAACTGGTGCTCGAGTCCGAAAAGGACACCAACAAACTGGTCATCGTTGACGGCGTGTTTTCCATGGAAGGCGACATCGCCAAGCTGCCCGAGATCGTGGCGCTGTGCAAAAAATACGACGGCGTGCTCATGGTCGACGACGCCCATGGCGTGGGTGTGCTGGGCGATCACGGCCGCGGCACCTGCAATCACTTTGGCTTGACCGATGACGCTGCCCTGATCATGGGCACGTTCAGCAAATCCCTGGCTTCGGTGGGTGGCTTTGTTGCCGGCGATGCTGATACCATCGACTTCATCCAGCATCTCGCCCGGGCCCTGATGTTCTCGGCCAGCATGCCGCCCGCCTCGGTGGCGTCGGTTTCGGCCGCGGTTGATGTCATGCTCGAAGAGACGTGGCGCCACGAAGCGCTGTGGAAGAACAACGACATCATGCGCGAACGCCTGCAGAGCGCAGGCTTCGACACAGGCCCGTCCGAGACGCCGATCATTCCGGTGGTCATTGGCGAGAGCATGACCACCTTCCAGATTTGCCGGCGCCTGATCGATGAAGGTGTGTTTGTCAACCCGGTCGCCAGTCCGGCTGTCGAAGAGGGCAACGCCCTGATCCGACTGAGCCTGATGGCCACCCATACCGAAGACGAAATCCACCAGGCCATGGACATCATGGACCGGGTGGGTCGTGAAATGGGCATCATCCCGGCCTAGTTGGTCCGGAGTTCCGCACCGCATCGATGCTGTTCCAGAACCCGGGTTGTCGGCAGGCAGTCCGGGTCTTTTTTAAGGAGAAATCATGGCCCTGGAAATTGAAGCCGTTGGCACCGACAAATCGGCCTTGAATGCGTTCCTGCAGGTCCCCTACCGCATCTACCGCGACGACGCCAACTATGTGTTCCCGCTGTTGAACGAAATGAAGCATTTCCACGACAAGAACAAGAACCCTTTCTACAACCACGCCGAATCCGAGTTGTGGCTGGCGCGTCACGACGGCCAGGTGATCGGGCGCATCGGCGCCTGCGTTGACCAATACAACAACCAACATTGGAATGAAAAAGTCGGGTTTTTCGGGTTCTACGAAGTGGACGATGATGCCGAAGCCGCCGCTGCTCTTTTGCAAACCGCGTCCGACTGGATCGCCGCCCGGGGCATGGATCTCATGCGCGGTCCGGGATGTTTCACGTCGAATCACGACGGGTATGGCTTGCAGGTCGATGGCCAATTCACCCGCCCGGTCATCGGCATGCCCTACAATCCGCGCTATTACGAACAGCAATTGGAGACCTTCGGCCTGGCCGGATGCAAGGACCTGTTCGCCTGGCACCTGGAAACCCGCGGCGAATTTCCGGATAAAATGCAGCGCCTGATCGACCGCATCGCCGGCCGCCCCGGGCTGGTGATCCGCCCCATGAACATGAAGAAGTTCATCGAGGACGCTTCGATCGTGCGCGATCTCTACAACAAATGCTGGAGCCAGAACTGGGGATTCATTCCGCTGGATGATGAAGACTTCGCCTACATGGCCAAAGATATGAAATCGATGGTCGACGCCGACTTCCTGCTGGTTGCCGAACTCGATGGCGAACCCATCGGCTTCAGCCTGACGGTCCCCGATTTCAATCAGGCCACCCAGTCGCTGAAAGGAAATCTGCTGCCCTTTGGCTGGCTCAAGTTCTTGCTCGCCAAGCGCAAGATCAACTACGCCCGCACCATCCTGATGGGCGTCTTGCCTGAACACCGCAAGCTGGGCATCGACATCGTGATGGTCTTCAAGACCATGCAGGCCGCCTTCAACAAGGGCATCACGGCCGGCGAATGTTCGTGGATCCTGGCCGACAACGCGCCCATGAACCGGATTCTTGAAGGCTATGGCGCTGATCGGTACAAGACCTTCCGCGTTTACGAAAAAGCGGTGAGGTGAACCGTGCCTGCGGCCGCACTCACAATTGCCTTGACCGGTGGCACCGGTTTTCTGGGCAGCCACATTGCCGACGCCCTGCTGGCCGCTGGCCATCAGGTGCGGGTAGCGGTGCGAGCGACCAGCAACCTGCAGTGGCTTGCCAGCAAGAATCTTGAAATCACCACTGTTGACCTGAACGATCATGAATCCTGCGTGGCATTCCTGCGCGGAACCTCAGGTCTGGTGCACTGCGCCGGCGTGGTGGCGGGCCCCGATGAGGCCAGCTATCAGGACGGCAATGTGCTGCCCACTAAAATTCTCGTGGACGCCGCCAGAATCTGCGGCGATGCCGCGTTCACTTTCCTCCTGATTTCCAGTCTGGCCGCCCATGGCCCGGCGGCGTTGGACAGACCCGCGGTCGAGGACGACCCCTGCCGGCCGATCACCGCCTACGGCCGCAGCAAACGGGACGCGGAAAAGCTATTGCTGGGCGCTGACGTACCCTACCGGCGGGTGATCCTGAGGCCGCCCTCTTTGTACGGCCCCCGCGACCGTGAATTTCTGCCCCTGCTGAAAGCCGCCACTCGCGGTTGGACCG
>JADGEP010000182.1 GCA_016744275.1 Candidatus Krumholzibacteriia bacterium
CCTGTCATTCCATGAAGGCCCCGAGGCTGCGGCGACCGAACTGGTCAGTGAAGTGCACACGCTGCAGTCGGAAAACGAACATTTGAAGAACCAACTGACCAGCGTGGTGGCCATGCTGAAGGAGTCGCTGGGCCGCGTTGATGCGAACAGCACCAGCGAGGATCCGGTGGAGTTGGCCGACCAGGTGGATCGACAAATTCTGTCCCTGGTCTTCTCCAATCGGGAGATGGACCAGCAACTGGTGTCGGGCCAGGCAGACATGCAGGCGTTGACCCGTCAGCAAGAGGAAGTCGAAGGCGAGTTGGCTGCCCGGCGCGAAGTGGAAGCCAAATTCCGCAAAGCCAAGAGCCTCCTGAATCCTTCTGAAGGACAGGTGCTTTTCAACGCTTCCAATGACATCGTCATGCGCTTGCACGGCCTGTCGTTCAGCGTTGGCCAGGCCGACATTCAGGACCCGGATGTGCCGCTGTTGGCGAAGGTTCAGGACATTATCAAAATGTACCCCAACCACAAGCTGGTCATCGAAGGCCACACCGACCTGACCGGTGACGCCAAGTCCAACCTGGTGCTCTCCGAAAAACGCGCCTATGCCGTCATGCAATACCTGCGCGAATCGATGATGATCAGCTCCTCCGAAGTCCGTGCCATCGGCTACGGCGCCGACCGCCCGGTAGCCTCCAACAAATCCGAAGACGGCCGCGCCAAAAACCGCCGCATCGATATAGTCGTGATGCAGTAAGCACCGGAGTTGGCATGGCGCAGCGCTCAGCGCAGAAAAAAAGGACCCCATGCGGGGTCCTTTTCTGCTCGGGGGAGGACCCCCGATTCGCTCTGCACAATGCCCACTCCGGTGGCTGGTCGGCCGACTACTAGTCCAGGTTCACGTCGTTGTACGCGTCCTTCAGTTCGTAGCGGGAGACACCGCGTTTTTTGGACGGGTCGCCGTCGTAGCCGAGGGCTTGCCAGTCCATGCGGCTGTTGCCGTCTTTGGCGTGGCAGTCCTTGCAGTTGAGGGCGTCGGTGGCCGGAGCAACCTGGTGGTTGATCTTCCAGTAGGACTCGGTTTCAGCGAAGTCGAACTCGCCGCTGTATTCCTGGTCCACGGATGCGGTGCCGGCCTTGAGGGCGGCGTCCCAGTCGAATCCGTTTTTCCAGAATCCGCCCTTGCCGAACAATTTTGGCACCAAAATGGTGTTCAGCTTCTTGTCGTAGACTTGCTTGCCACGCATGAGTTTGAAGGGATAGATCTTGGCCTTGGGATCCAGGTTGTTGCCTGTGGGCCAATTCAACTTGGTCACTTCGTTGGGATTCATGGAGTCGCCCAGCAGGTACTGGCCACTGACGCCGTTGTACCAGCTGTAGTTCGGCACCACATTTGTCTCCCACTTGAACGTGCCCTTCTTCTTCACGAAGGTGTTCTTGCCAAATTCGTCTTTGACGTTCTCGACCTTGGTGCCGGCGGTGGACCAGTCCCACCAGGTCTTGGTCGGGTTGGCGCGGGCGAAGGTGGGGATGTGGCAAGTCTGGCAAGAGACGCTCTTGGCGTGCCAGTTCAGGATGCGCTTCTCGTGGAAATCATCTTCGTGGCAGCTGGTGCACTCGAGGTGATTGGCGCCGCCGGGCGAAACGAACATGGCGTTGCCCTGGATGTCATGGCTGTTGGTGGTGTGGCATTCCTGGCAGCTGAAATCCTGGCCTTCTTCGCTCATGTGAACGTCGAGGGCGAAGGAAGGTTTGCTCAGGGCTTTTTCCATGTCGCCGTGCTTGACGTTGTTGCCGCCGCCACCGGAATAATGGCAGGCGCCGCAGTTGTCGCGTCCAGGGGCGCCGGCGGTGCGAGCCAGGCTGGCCAGGTCAAGGGGTTCCCAGATTTTGCCCTGCCATTCTTTGGGCTCGTAAACCGGATGGCCGGCGCCGGTGGGGAATTTCTTGTAGGTGCCGGTCTGGTCGTGGCAGACGAGGCAATCGACGCGTTCTTCATCGGTGAAGTCGAAGCTGCCGTCTTTCCAGCCATATCCGGCGTGGCAGCTGGTGCAGCGGGGCCAGTTGCTGTCCACGGCGATACAGAAGTTGTTCAGGGTGTTCTTTTTGCCCAGGGGAACCTGGCCCTTGCCGATGACATCCTGCATGGGTTCCCAGGTCCAATGGGAAGTCTGCATGAATTCGTGGGCGACGTCTTCGTGGCACTCGAGGCAGACAGCGGTCACGCTCGGCCCATCAGTGAAGGGGCCTTCGATGTCCTGATGGTCTTCGATCAACTCGATGGCCATGGCGGCACCGGTGAGAAGAAAAAGGGTCATGGCCGTCAGGGCCAAGGCGCGGTAAATGGACTTCATGCATTCGCCTCCGGTTGGGAACGTCGGGTCATTCCCCTGAAATAGTCGATTCTACCCTGCTGACGGGGGCACCCCCTGGCCAGTGTTAAAAATGTAGCAGGTTATCGCTCGTTAACAAGAATTATGTGTGACAAATGCATGACAAAACCTACTGAAAAGATGGGAGTTGCGAATACGCCGGATTGGGGGTCAATGACCGGCCTGAGCAGACGATAGATAAAGATAACCCAAGGAGATTTTGGTCATGGCCCACCAGTTTTGCGACCATTTGGACGAATATGGCGTGCAGTACACCCGCACCGAAGCAAGCTACCGGCAATGCATGGCGCTGGTGGATCGTATTTTATCTGAGGGGCCGACATTTGAACTGGTGGGGTTGGTCAACGCCGCGCTGCAGGAATGGGCCGGCGAAGACCAGAAATTGCGGGAAATGCTTGTTTCCGAAGTGACCCAGGGCCGGGTGCGGGTGCCGAACGTGATTGCTCACGGACACGGCCGGGATCGCCGCCGCCAGGCCCGCAAGAGCCATAGCCGTCCGGTCTGCTCAACCTGCCGTTTCGAAGTGCCCCGCCTGGAGTACCCCGAGTGGAAAATCGCCCACAATGGCGAGGCTACCTTTCGCGGTCAGGATTTTTTGACTCCCGCCACCCACTGATCGCCTACGCGCCGAAAAAATTCGTGCCGTCAAAGTCTTCGGCATCATCGCCAAAGGACGTCACATCGTTGCCATCGACAATGAAGGTGGCGTGGGCGCCAAATACCCGACTGAATTCAATCTGGCGCGGCTTGTGACCGGTGACATGCAGTTCCAAATGGGCAAATTTTGGATTGCCTTCGGCTGTCAGGTCGGTGGCGCACATGGGGCAACTGAAGGTGATGGTCTTGCCTTCCTGGAAGGCATCCTGCAGCGAACTGTCGCAGATGTACTTGTAGTTGCCCGGTTGGGGGCTGAGCAGAATCATGCCCTTGCGTCGCTTGGCGGCTGCCACCAGAAGAATCTTCACGTTGGGATTCAGCACGCCCTGGCAATGGGGGCAGACAAATGTGTTCTTCATCGTTCACCTCTTGGATTCAGCGACAGGATTATTGCGATTCGTCGGTTTTCTTTTTCCCTCGCCCGGAGAGAAACGACCAACCCAGCGCGGCTCCCAAAAGAACCATCAGCCAGGGGTTCGAGGTCATGTTTCAGCCTCCGCCGCGGCAGGTGACCCATTTGTAGTAGCCAAAACCACCGGCGGCACCGACAAGTGGGCCCACTAAGCGGCGGATGATCAAAGTCTTCAAGGCACGGCCTTTCGCCATTGCAATTTTATTGGGTTCAAAAGCCACCCGTGTTCCTAAAAGTATCCTTCCTCGGGGGCCATTCGGCAAGATGCCTTCTCAGCTGAGTTCGATCCATGAGTTGCCTGAGTCGGCCCTTCTCCTGTATGTTGAACGTCAGGGGGAGAGCAAACACCACAGATCTTTCCGCCCCCGATTGACACTCGCCCGGCTCAATCAGGGAGCGATCCCGTATGCGGAGATCAGCGCTATTTTTTCTGACGATGACGATTTGTGTGGTGGGCAGCGGGCAGGAGGTGTGGGGTCAGGGTGGTGCCCATCCGGATCTCGGAAATGAACGGCCATCAGGGAAGCCTGGGGTCAGCCCCCAGAAGCGGGCGGTTGCCAACGCGGTAGCATTGGATGGTGTTCCGGTTGGCGAGACGATGGCCGACGCCATCGTGATTTCATCTCTGCCATTCGGCGATGCGGGCGAGACCTGCGACAATCAAGACGACTACGACGCCGCCTGTGATTACCCCTCGACTTCACCGGATATTGTCTACGCATTCACGCCGGCTGCAACGATGCAGTTGGATATTGATCTGTGCGGCACGGCCTACGATTCCAAAGTCTTTCTCATGGATGCGTCGCTGAATATCCTGGCCTGCAATGAAGACTACTACCCACCCAACGATCCCTGCGGTGGCTATGTGGCGCGACTCCGAGGCGCCCAGGTGAGTGCCGGCCAACAAGTGTATATCGTGATTGATGGCTATAGTGGTGGCTGCGGCACCTACCAACTCAGTGTGGACGAGTTTGTTTCATGTGAGTTGACCTGCGCGGGTGATATCCTGGAAGGCGAACCAACCCTCACGGCCGGATACAACGACCGTTTCAACAGCGGCTGCAATACCGAAGGAACCAGTCCCGCGATCACCTCGTTGCAGGGAGATGCCGCCGGAGAACTGAGTTTTTGCGGGGTGAGTGGATTCTATGGCACGACGACCGAATACCGTGATACCGATTGGTTTGCGATCACTTTAGGCGCCACCGGAGAGGTGGTCTGGCAGCTGAATGCCGAGCAAACGACTCTGGGATATGTGATCGAGTTGGATTGTCCGAATCCCGGGGTATATGGTTTGGTGATCGGTGGCCCCTGCGAGTCGGGTGGCTTGACCATCATTGGGGCACCGGGCCAAAGCATAGGCCTGTGGATTGCGCCGCCGGTGTACGTGCCTCCATTCGGCATGATCGGCAACGAGTACGACTACGAGTTCACGCTTTCCGGGCTTTCGCCCCATGTGGCGGTGAGCGTCGAGTCGATCAATTGGGGCTCGATGAAGAGCCTGTACCGCTAAATCATCAGGAAGAAAACGTGTTCAAATTCCACCGCCTCGCCCCGTTGGTGACCGCCAGTGTGCTGTTGCTTTTGACCACCTTGTCTGTTGCCCAAGCGTCTGATTATTCGGCCGAACCCTGGACTCTGCCGACCGAGCCCGGTCATCTGTCCGGTACAGTGCTGTTGCCCGAAGGTGATGGTCCCTGGCCGGCGGTTCTGATCCTCGCCGGGTCCGGGGCGACTGATCGCAATGGCAATCCGACCCAGTTTCCCGGCGGCAACAATTCGTTGAAGCAGTTGGCTGAGCATCTGGCCGGTGACGGTGTGGCCAGCTTGCGGGTCGACAAGCGGGGAGTCGCTGGCAGTGTGTCGGCGGTGATTTCGGAATACGACCTGCGGTTTGAGCATTTCATCAATGACGCCGTGGCCTGGTGCGAGAAGCTTCAGGATGACCCGCGCTTCAGCTCCGTGACGGTGGTCGGTCACAGCCAGGGCGCGCAGGTGGGTATGAACGCGGCCTGGTTGAGCGCCGCCGATGGATTCGTATCCATCAGTGGGCCCGGACGTGACTTTTTTACGGTGCTGCGGGAGCAACTGCGCACGAGCCTGCCGGTGCGCACGCGGGTCAAGGCCGAGTCGGTTCTCCTGGAGTTGGAGCAGGGCCGGATTGTCGAAGAGCCGCCCATCGAGTTGACGATTCTTTTTCGCTCTTCGGTGCAGCCGTTCATGATTTCCTGGTATCGGCATGACCCGGTGGTGGAGTTGGCCCGTTTGGCCGTGCCGGTGCTGGTGGTTCAGGGCCTGACGGACCAACAGGTCTCCCTGACCGACGCCGAGGCCTTGATGGGGGCCCAGCCGGATGCCCATTTGGTCATGGTTGAAGGCATGAACCACGTGCTGAAAATGGTGGCGGCCGACAACGCCTACGCCCAGCAGTCATCCCTGGTGGATTCGACCTTGATCATCGCACCGGAGGTGCCGGCGGCCGTGGCTGATCTGGCCCGCGAAGCGGACCGTGCGGCGGCTTCGCGGCGGCAGGCAGAGGCCGCGGTGCTCAAGCGGGCGCAATCCGGCCAGCGGTTGATGGCGCCGGCCCGGGAAGACAGCATTCTGGCCGCGGAGTATGGCCTGAACACACCTGAGAAAATGGGCCGTTGGGCACGCCGTTTTGCCGACGCCCAGGATGTCGTCTATCTGTTTGGTCCCAAGGACGGCGGCTATGTGGCAGAAGGTGCCATCATCAGTGACCACCGCCAGGATTGCGTTTCCCTGCTCTACCGTGTGGGGGAACTGGCCCGCGCTCGCGATGCGCAGGATGCCGTGGCGTGGGCTTTACGCACGCGCTTTTCCGGGGCTGGTGCTGAGGTGGTGGCGGACAAGCAGGGCCGCCTTGACTACGAAAACCCCGCCCATCTGGACTACAGCCTGGACATGATTCGCACCGGACTGTGGGGGCGCGATGTGACCTCCACCCTGACGGGCGCGGCGGCCGATACAACCGGCAGTTCGCGGTATGCGGCCGGGAGCTTCGAGTATGTTCCCACAGGCGATTTGCTGGCCAGCGAACTGAGCGAGGGAGACGTCCTCTGGTTTGTCCTGGATGCGGCCCACAAGTCCGGGGCGAAACTGCGCCAGGAGTATGGACTGGTCGTCGGTCACATCGGCATCGTGGTGGTGGATGATGGCGAAGTCGGATTGATTCACGCTGCGAGCAGTGATTTGAAAGGGGCATACAAAGGGGGCACCGTGGTTCGGGTGCCCCTCTTTGAATACCTCACGCGGGTCGACAAGTTCGCCGGCGTCATGGTGACGCGATTCTAGTGGCGATCTAAGGCGTTAACGTCACCGAAATCGACTCGCTGTCGGTTTCGCCGTCGGTCCAGACGGTAGCTACGATGTTGACGGGCGTATCGACCGCCACGACGGGCGACTGCCAGGAATAGCTCCAGCTGTTGGTGCCGCTGGCGACAAAGCGCTCGGCATCAATGTGCACGATCACCGAGTCGACCGGTGCGCCGCCCAGGATGCCAAAGGCGGTTCCCGATACTTCCAGAGGCTCTCCGCCAAGTAGTGAAGATCCATCCAGGGGTGCTTCGATCTGGATACCCACCTGGGAGACGGTCACGGTCACAAAGTCGGTATCGACCAACTCATCGACGACCGCCCGGGCCCGGATGGTCACTTCGGTGTCGACCTCGAAGGTCGGCACGTCCCACAGAATCTGCCAGTTGTCGGTTCCGATGACATCGCGGAAGCCCAAGCCGTCTCCCAGATCAACCATGAGGGAATCCAGCGGCGTGGTCCCGGTGCCTGGGGTGCTGGTGCCGATGGTCATCAGGGTCGATCCGCCCACCAGGACGTCGCCCATCGCGGGCGCGACAATATGCACATCCGGCCCTTGGGCTACGAGGGTGCAGTAGTCCGAAAAGACGATGGACTGGGTCCAGTCGTTGCGGTATTGGGCGTAGACTGTTTTGGTGCCTTCGCCTTCGCTGAGCTGAAAGTGCACCGTGTCGGCCATGGCCTGCCACGGCACGACGGCAAAGTTGGGACTTTCGGATAAGCGCATTTCCGTAGCGTGGGCTGACATCTGGGCCACTACGGTACGTTGGGAGACAATGCGGTCCGAGGGAATATTCAGT
>JADGEP010000183.1:0-3538 GCA_016744275.1 Candidatus Krumholzibacteriia bacterium
CGCGAGGTCCAGGCTGCGGATTTCCGTGAACAGCTTCTGATGCCGACGGGCCTTGCCCACCTGGCGCTGCAGCGAGCGCACTTCCCGGCCAATTTCATCAATGATGTCGTAGAGGCGCACCAGATCGCTCTGCGTCCGGTCCAACTTGCGCTGGGTCTCTTTGCGCCGGGCCTTGTACTTGGTGATTCCCGAGCCCTGCTCCAACAGGCTGCGCAGCTCGGTATTGTTCTCATTGAGGATCTGCTTGATCATCGACTCTTCAATGATCGAGTACGAAGTATTGTTCACTCCGGAGTCGTAAAACAGATCACGCAAGTCTTTAAGGCGACAGGGTGAACCGTTTAGGAAATAATCACTTCCGCCATCACGCGTCACCTTGCGTTTGATGGCCACTTCCGCAAAATCAATGGGCAGTCCGCGGTCTTCGTTTTCAAAGGTCAGCGTCACTTCAGCCATGCCCACGGGCCGGCGCTTGGTGGTGCCCTTGAAGATCACGTCATCCATCTTGCCACCACGCAGGGTCTTGGCCGATTGCTCGCCCAATACCCACCGCACGGCGTCCACCACATTGGACTTTCCGCAACCGTTGGGGCCCAAAATGGCGGTAATGCCCGCGTCAAATTCCAGTTTAGTCCGGTCAACAAAGGACTTGAAGCCCTGAATTTCTATGGATTTCAGTCTCACTTAATTCTGCCCTTCCACGGCCTCGTAGGCGTGCTGCAATAGATGTTGGTCGGGGCGGCCCCGCACTGGAATCCTAGAACCGGGTGGGATTGGCCCAATCGGTTCGCAATTTCTCTTTCAGCAGTGGCGCCGCATCGCGAGCCGCTGCCCTGGTGGCAAAGCTCCCGACGTAAATGCGCCACCAGCGGCCCTTCTCCTGGGTTTCAACGACCCGCACCACGGTTTCAAAACCGCGGCGGTGCAATTCGGCCAACTCGTCGTCGGCCGTATCGCTATTGGGAAAACTGTACAAGTGCAACGCCCAACCCTCGCCCCCTACCGGGACCAGGTACGGGGCCTTGTCAAACACCGCTGTTTCAGGTGCGGCGACAAGGGCCTGCTCATCGGCGGGGTCTGTCGCCGTTTCCTGCGGAATCTCCGCCGGCGTTTCGGTCAATGATTCGGGCGACGTTTCCACCGTCTGCACCGAATCAACCACGGCCGCCATCACCGAGTCGGCTGCGGCTCCCACCGCCAGCGTCGGGGCGTCATCCCCTGGCGAATCATCATGATTGGCGATATCTCCCTGAGACCTGTCGCCCGGCACGCGCGGCGGTGCTTGATTGCGAACCGCCACCTCGATGGGTTGGAAATGCCCTTCTTTCGGCACCCGCACGTATTTGAACCAGTAGACGCCCAATATTGCCACAATGACCACAGCTGCCGTCGCGGCAAACCAGAACACACCGGATGTGCCCTTGCGGACAGGCTCGGATGGGTCAAAAGCCGGGGCTTCAGTCCAGCCACCTTCGTTATTGGCGGAATCAGCGTCGCCTGCAGGATCAGCGTCAGTCGGGTCAGAATCACCCTGCCGAAAATCGTCAGCGGATGGGCCTGGGTCAACTTCCGCATCATTCGGGGCCGGCAGGTCAGGGTCCGGACGGTCATCCAGCACTGGAGCCGGCGCTTCATCCGGAACATCCGCCGCAACAGCTACGGTCGCCGCTTTCTCCTGGGGCAGGCCAAAGCCCACCAATCCGGTCATGCCTGAGCCCGATTCGGCCAGAGACTTGACGATGCCGTCCATTTGCGCTGAGCTGCGGCTGGAACGGTCCCAACAGAGCAGCCGAATACCGGCCATCGGCGCCCACTGGGCACCGATCTTATCCGCCGGCGCCACCAGGATCAAATCATCGGCTTGGCGGCGCAAGCGGCCCACCAGTTGCCGGACTTCGTCGGCAGTGATATCCGTCGGGGCAAAAGAACCCACGCCCAAGAGGTATCCTCGGCGGCCACTGAAGGGCATGGAAACACTGGAAGTCATCACCGAAGTGCCATAGCGGGCCAAATCGATCCAGCCTTCACACTCCAGTCGTTCGGCCCACCGGGTCAGCGCTTGGCTCTGATCGTCGCAATCCAGAACCAGCGCCGCTTGGTCTCTGCTGCCCAATTCCCGGGCAAAGGCCAGGGCGGCAGCTGCGGCCAATTCAGG
The DNA here is from genome assembly GCA_016744275.1 of Candidatus Krumholzibacteriia bacterium. Lineage (GTDB taxonomy): Bacteria > Krumholzibacteriota > Krumholzibacteriia > LZORAL124-64-63 > LZORAL124-64-63 > JAGRNP01. The sequence goes on from JADGEP010000183.1 coordinate 2,156, forward strand.
ATGGCCGGGTTCGTGCATGATCAGCCAGACGCGCGGTGCAGATTTGCCCTCCATCGCCGCGTCCATCGCCTCACTCAGGGCCCCTTGCCCACTGATCTCTTCGATCTGCGACCAGAATGAATCGCCGGGCTCAAAATCCCAATCCTGGGCACCCCACCCGGAATTGAACAACGGCAATCCACCGGGCGCTTCGGCGCCACTGTCTTGTCTGTCCGCCATCAGGCTGATCTCCCGTTTGAATCCGTTCTGGACCTCATCCTATCCCAGGCCCGGCGAAACGCCTGGACCACCAAATCCATTTCATCCGTGGCAATCGTGCGCACATCCACCGCCAGGCCCTCCTGATTCATGCGCCCCACCAATGCCGGGTCGCCCAGGCGCAGGCTCTGATGGCACCGCTCCAATTCCGCCTTCGGGCCCTGCCACATCAGCAGGCGCGATTCGATGCTCGTGGACGAGAACGTGCCTCCGCCCACACTCGAATGACCTGGCACCACTTGACCTTGCCATCCGGCCGGGGCGTCGCCCTGCAACTGGTTGCGCAGGCTTTCCGCCTTTTCAGCCAATTCATCCAGGCCCAGAGCCAGTTGGTCCAGAGTGGGAATGGCCGGACGCCCCTCTTCCCGCAAATACGCCGTCAGAACTTCGTCCAGAGCCGCCAGAGTGGTTTTGTCCACCCGGAACGCCCGCCGCATCGGATGCTTGCGCAGCTTGGCCACTTCGGCGGCGCTGCCATAGATGACCCCGGCCTGGCATCCGCCCAGCAATTTGTCGCCGCTGCAGGTGACCAGATCTGCGCCGGTGGCGACGTCTTCGGTCAGCAGGGTTTCGCCCGCAGGCAGCCCCACTTCTTCATAGGGAAAAAAGGCACCACTGCCGGCGTCGTAGACCATGGGACAGCCTTCGGCTCGACATAGCTCGGCCAATTCGGCGACGGTCACGTCTTCAGTGAAACCTTCGACCGTGAAATTGCTTCGGTGCACTTTCAGCACCGTTGTGCCCGGCGTCATCGCCGCACGGTAGTCTTCCAGACTGGTGCGATTGGTGGTGCCGATCTCCACCAGGGTGCAGCCGGTCTCGGCCAGGATCTCGTGCATGCGGAACGAGCCGCCAATGGCCACCACTTCGCCTCGCGACAGGACCACGCGGCCGCCACGGCTGAGATGCCTCACGGCCAACCAAACCGCCGCCGCGTTGTTGTTGACGATCAAGGCGTCTTCAGCCCCAGCCAACAAAGCGGCCTTTTCCTCAATCTGCCGCCCCCGGTGCCCGCGGGTGCCGCTGGGCAAGTCAAATTCCAGATCCGAATTGTGAAGCGCAACAGTACGTGCGGCATCGGCTGCAGCCGGCGGAAAGCACGAGCGCCCCAGATTCGTGTGGACC
>JADGEP010000183.1:3548-7565 GCA_016744275.1 Candidatus Krumholzibacteriia bacterium
CGCGGGTCCAGGACTTTTTCTCGAGTGTATCTTTTTTGGATACAACCCTTTCCTCCACAAGGTTCAACAATTGCTCACGGCTCAGAACCGGCCCCTTGGCCGTTTTCAATTCGGCCCGCAACTCGGCCACCACGCCCTGGATCAGGCGCGTCAGCCAAGGCTTGCGCCGGCCGGCCAAAAGGGGCGCCAGACGTTCGTCAGCCAACAAAACACTGATTTGAGGCAACTCCCGCAGACGGGATGAAGCGTCGGACATGACAGCACCGGACCAGGCAGGGGATGGATACAATAAAACACCGGCCAACCGAGACCTGCGGGCCGGATCGATACGCGGAGCCTAAGGTATCAGAAGGCATGCCCGGTGTCCAGACAGCACTCCGTGTTTGCGGACCTTCCCAAAGAGGGGTACGATGCTCCCAACCCCCGCCCCAGCGCCCTAAACCTCGGATGGAGCCATGAATCTTCGCCGCCTTCTGCCCCCCAAACACCGCCTGGCGCCCTCTCTGATTTGCACGGGGATCCTGGCCGCTTTGCTGATGGGTTGTGCTGGCCCCCGCCCAGCGCCCAAAACCGTGCCCATTCCAGGGTACGAAGGACTGCAAGAAGAGCTCAATGGGCGCGATTTGAGTGCCTTTGAAGGCCGCCGCATCGTCCTGGACCCAGGCCACGGCGGGCACTTCCGCGGCGCATTGGGCCCCAACGGGCTGACCGAGGCAGAGGTGAATCTGGGAGTTGCCCTGAACCTGCGTGGACTGCTGGAATGGGCCGGTGCCCAGGTCTGGCTCACCCGCAGCGCCAATACCGACTTCCTGAGCCCTGCGGACAGCTCGCTGGCGTCGGATCTCGCCGTGAGAGTTTACTTGAGCGATTCACTGCAACCTGATGTCTTTCTTTCCATTCACCACAACAGCACCGCCAATTTGAATCGCACCATTAACGAGACCCAAACCTACTACCCCCTGGATGATGATGGCGCTTCGCTGGACCTGGCGCGCAGCATTCACCGTCATCTGGTGCTGAATCTGGGCATCCGGCCAGCCAGCATCCGGCCCGGCAATTTCCACGTGCTGCGCAACGCGACGGTGCCAGCGGTGCTGGGTGAACCGGCCATGATCTCGCACCCGGTGATGGCCGAACGCCTGAGCCTGGCGGCCAGCCAACGCCTGGAAGCCGAAGCCTATTTTCTCGGCTTGCTGGACTATTTCTCCGGTGGACTGCCGCGTTGGAGCGGGGCCGCCACCGATACCATCTTTTGGGGCGGCAGCGCCGGTCCTGACGCCCTCGCCTTTCCCATCCTGAATTGGCACTTTGATGCCGGCACGCGACCTGCCCGCAGCACCCCGGGGCCCGATCCGGCCCACACCCAGCTGACACTCGACGGACGCAGAATCTCCCCCCGCTTGAGTCCCGACGCCCGCACCGTGAGCTGGCAATTGCCCGACGACCTGACCGCTGTGCCCCATGTGTTGGAACTGCAGGGCCGCAACCTCAACGGGCGAGCCACCCCTCGCCGCCGGACGGTGCTCCTGCCCCGCGCTGCCGCAACGGTCCAGGTTCAGATCATCGCAGAGTCCAGCGGGCAACGAAATGGGTTGAGCTGGCGTCCTGCTGGCAATGGCCCTACGGGCAATGGCCCAGCGCCCCAAGGCGTTCTGCGCTGGGCCCCGGGGAAGCAGATCGTCGTGGGCCCGGACAGCCCCCGGCACCATTTGTTGACCGACCCGGTGCCCGATGGGGCAAGCTTCACCTTCCATCCCCGCGACGGCGATTGGGACGCAACGCCCTGCCCCGTTGAACGGATACGACTGGAGCCGGGAAAGGCACTGCACCTGATCACACTCAATGGTCACCCGTATTCCCCACCGTTGGGCTGGCGGGCCCGCGTGGGTGCCAGTGGCCAATCTGCGTGGATCACCAGCGAGGCAGCCAGCCCTCTTTGGCTTGAAGGGCCGGGCGTGCAACCCTTGATTGACCCCGAGCCCAACAACCCATCGGCTCCGCGCACGATGGCCGGGGCCGCCGCCCACTGGGAAGCAGCCCCCCTGTTGCCCGGGCTTATGGGCAAGGTCATCCTGCTGGACCCTGCCGGGGGCGGCACCAACACCGAGGGCGCAGGACCACTGGGTCTGCGGGGGGCCGATTTGAACCTGGCCACCGCCCAACAAGCCGCCCAACTGCTGCGCGGCGCCGGCGCCGTTGTGCACCTGACCCGCAGCGATGAAACCGCCCTTTTGCCTATGGAGAAAGTGCGCCTTGCCGGCCAATTGCATGCCGATCTCTTTCTGACCATCGGCAGGCGCGCTGCTGGCGAACCTCGGATGGTGCGGCACCATCCCGGCAGCACCGTGGGCCAGGCCTGGGCCAAGGCCGCCCTCAAGGCCAGTGCCGCGTTGCCCCAAGCCAATGGCAGCGTTGCCGATTCCTGCCGCCAGGAAGCCTCTTCAGGCTATCTGCTGCGCCACACGGCCTGCCCCGCTTTGGAATGGCGCCTGGACCTGCCCCAATCGGCTCAAGAGGAACTGCGCCAATTGCACCCGAGCTGGCACCGAGCAGAAGCGCGAGCCATCCTGCTGGCAGCAGCGGCGATCAGTGGGCATCCGGCGGTGTTTGACCACCCCCTTCACATGGACAAAATTTTGCGGGATTTGGCCATCGACGGCGGCCTGCCCGTGGCCGAAGTGGACTGGGTGCAGGTCGACGGCAATTGGCCCTGGACCCCCTTGGTCGCTACTGGCCCTTTTGCGGCGGTGTCAAAATCCGTAAGTTTCAACCACGGGCCCCATTTGCCAGGACTGCTGGGCAGACATGTGCTGGAAATCCACGCTGGCGACCGTTGGCAAGTGTGGTTGCTGGAACGGCCCCAGGTCCAGGCAGGTGATCGCTGGCAACGGCGTTTGTTGCTGAGCGGAGCCGATTGACAGCCATGAAAAACGAAAGCCAATCCCCCAAGGATGAAAGACGCTCCTTGAACGACAGCACGGCCCATCAATCCCCGTACACCACGCGGGCACAGGAGAACTTCCGCAATGGCGGCTGGAAGCGGCTGCTCGGCGCAGTCGCCGTGGCGCTGTGCGCCCTGGCAGCCTTCATCATTTTTGGCCCGCGCGAAGAGGACATCAAAAAGCGATTCGAATATTATGGCGTGCGGGATGAGATGCTGATCATGAACGAGATCTCCATCGACGATGGCCAGGACCGCTTGGCCCAGATGCCCAAATCACTGAGGATTCCACCGCCGCCGGCCAAACTCGAAATCGAAGAAGACAAGCCTGACCCCAAAGGCACCGAAGTGATGCCCGAGGTGCGGGACGCTGATCCCAATCGCGTCGATGTGAATACGAAAAATCCACGGCCTGATTCGGAAGTTTCGGAAAACTATCAGGTGGAGATGGCCTTGCCCATGCAGTCCAATCCGGACTATTTCGCCATCCACACGCCATTGCCCACCTACCCTCTGCAGGCTACCGAACTGGAACGGCGCACGCCGATCATTGTGGTCAAAGTGGGTTTGTTCGTCAATCCGGAAGGCCTGGTGACCGAAGCGATGATCCTGGCCTCAAATGGCAGCAAAGCCTACGAGGCTGCCGCCCTGGCAGCGGTGCGGGAATGGAAATTTGGCTGGCGGGTGCCCCCCGGGGCCGGGCGCTGGATGCAATTCCCCTTCAACTTCAAGAGCCCCTACTTCACCCCTGGCCACTAGCAGGGTCAACGGGCGCCGGGCTGTCTTCCAAGAGCTGGCCAGCATCTTCAAAGCCGTCTTCAAATCCATTCGGGCCCACACCCAGCGAATCGACCGCAGCACCCTCTGTCAGCAGCCAACCATCGTCAAACAGCCCGGCTGGAAAACGCACGATGCGTTCGCCGCGGAACATGCGCATGGTTGGACCAAAGGCCACCGGACCTTCCAGATCGAGATCCTGATTGGACAGGCGGCGGGTCAAGGCATCAGCCAGATGGTGGCGGGTTTTGGCGCCGCTTTCGGCCAGCGTATCGAGCAGCATCCGGGTCGCCTGATAG
>JADGEP010000184.1:0-3049 GCA_016744275.1 Candidatus Krumholzibacteriia bacterium
GATTTGCGGGCCCGCACACAGCGCCCGCATCAAGGCGTACAAATCTTCGCCCGGCCGATCACGGCTCGGGATCTGGCGTTCTTCGGTCACGTATCCACGCGCGTCCCATTCCGGGAAAACCAATACCACCGCGCGATCGCCCGCCACGGTGGCCGCTTCTATCTGTTCGTCGCTGCCAAAATCGACCGGCAATTCTTCGTCAACGCCCTGGTTCAAATACCAGTAACCAGCCGGTCCGGCAATCAGCACCACCAGCAGCAGGATGACCCAGCCCCGTGGGCCGCGCCGTTTGGTTTCCTTGGGCCGGCGTACCGAAGGCCGTTTGCCCCGCGGCCGGTTGGCTCCATCCCGCGCATCGAGCGATGCGTTGTTCGACTGCAACACCCCTTCGGGCGGAGTCTCGTCCGGACGGTCTTGATCACTCAATTGCCGTCCTCCTTTACCGCTTCGCCGTCTGGCGTTTCCACATCTTGCGCACCCAACTGGTCCCGGTACGACAACACCGCGTCACCGATGGCGGCGGCCAACTCCCGCTGGTAGGAACGGTCTCCCAGCTTGCGTTCTTCCTGGCCATGGCTGAGGAAGCCCAGCTCCAACAGCACCGCCGGCATGTAGGCTCCAACCAACACCCGGAAGCCCGCCTGCCGCACACCGCGGTCCGGCAAACCCAATTCACGGGTCACGTCGGCCTGGATGATTTCAGCCAGTTGACTGCTGCTGCTGATGAATCGATTCTGCACCAATTCCCAGACGATGAATTCCACGTCATCTTCGGGCACCGTTGCGCCAGCCGATTGATTCTCTGCCGCTTCGACACTCTTGGCCCAATCACTTTGGGCCGGAGACAGGAAATACGTTTCCAGGCCGTGGGCGCCGTCGTTGAACCAACTGTTACAGTGCAGGGAAAGAAAGATGTCTCCGTCATTGCTATTGGCCACCTCGGCGCGATCGGCCAACTCGAGGTATTCATCTTTGTCCCGGGTGAGCACCACCTTCAGGTCGGAATTCCGCTCCAGGTAGCGGCGCAGTTCACGGGCGACTCCGAGGTTCACATCTTTTTCCATGATGCCCCGCCGCCCCACGGCGCCGACATCGTGTCCGCCATGGCCCGCGTCAACCACCACGGTCTGCACATTGATTTCGTTGGTCACATCGACCACGCCCTGGGCGATATTCATATCCGCATGGCCCATGGGCACCGGCTCGGGAATGGCCGACACTTGTTCTTCTTCGAGCACCAGCACAATTTCGCGGCCTTCGTCGGCCGTGTAAGTCCGATAACGACCCACCAGTTGGTCGACCGCGATGGTCACCGTGGCGTACTGGCGATGCTGCCGGCTGCGGGCCGAATTGACCAGGCCACGCCCGCTCGACAAAGCCACCCGCCCGGTGTTGATTTCCGCACCGTAGATTTTCAATTCGATGATGCCCGAACGCGGGCTGCTAGCCCGATAACCCAGCGGTTCCGCACAATACACATGCACAGCGGTGCTGCGGCCAAGCACTTCAGCCTTCAATCGGGTCACATTGTATTCGGCGCTGCCGAGGGCCAGTTTGCGCGTGTCCGCATCCCAGGTCACGCGCTCTTGAGTTTGCGGACCGACCACCATTTCCAACAGCACCATGGGCAACCAGAGGTCGCCTTCATGATCCAGCACCGGCACCGGCAACAACATTTCGCCATCATCACTGAGCACAACCCGGCTGCCCGCCGTCACCCCAAAAGACTTGCCGGAGACCTTCAATTCCAGCCGGCGCAGCTTGCCATCCCAGAATCGGCCGGCCTTCAGGACCGTCGCCAACGTAGCCGAACGCACATACAACTCGCTGCTGTCCGTCAGCAGGTACCGCCCCATGGCCTGACGGGTTTCCCCAGTGGCCTGGTGCCGGATGGTCCAGGGCACTGCCTCAGCCGTGGGGTTGATCCGAGTGTAAGCCAACGGGTCCAGGTAGGTGTCCTGGCCGGATTCAACCTGGGCCAGCGCCAGCGAAGCACAGCTCAACAACCCAGCCACCACCAGCAGCCAAATCGGCAGCGATTTATGCAGACGGAATGTGTTCATATCCTCAATAGCCTCTCAAGTCCGTTTGAATTCTTCCGCGCGACCATCTAGTCCCGACGGCCCAGCTCCTTGGCCATGCGCCGTTCCACATCCTTCTTTGCTTTTGTATCGCGCTTGTCGTGCACCTTCTTACCACGTCCGAGGCCCATTTCGATTTTGGCCAATCCCTTTTTGAAGTAAATCTTCAAGGGCACCAGCGTCAGGCCCCGCTCTTCGATCTTGGGCAGGATCTTGCGGATCTCTCTTTTGCTGAGCAGCATTTTTCGCGCACGAAACGGCTCGTGATTCTCCCGGTTGCCCATTTCATAGGGCCCGATGTGCATTTTCATGAGCCAGGCTTCACCCTTGCGGATCTCACCATAAGAGTCGCCCAGACTGCACCGTCCGTTGCGCAAGGCCTTCACCTCGGTGCCGAGCAAAACGAGGCCCGCCTCCCAGGTGTCCTGGATTTCATACTCGTGCCACGCCTTTTTGTTCTTGGCGATGATCTTGATATTGCTGTCGTCTGCTTTTGCCGCCATGATCGCTTTCCCCGGCTACCGGCCGGAATCAAATGTCTGGGCCAGAATATACCCTTCTGCCGCCCCCCTGCAAACGACTGGTTTTGAGTGGGGTTCCGGACCATGAAAAATTGCCCGGCGCAGGTTGACATCCTCCGGGCCAGCGACTAGATTGACCCCCTCGCCAAAGGGACACCCTTTTGGCGTTAAAAAACTGTGCCCAGGTGGCGGAATTGGTAGACGCGCTACGTTCAGGTCGTAGTGAGAGTAATCTCGTGGGAGTTCGAGTCTCCCTCTGGGTACCACAGTTTTTCAGCGCAGACCTTATTGATCACTCCTCTTGTCTCCTCCCGGGTGACAGATCTCCTCCCGGATGACGGAGGTTTTTTTGTATCCGGCACAATTTCTGCATTTCCCCTCCCGGCATGACTCATTTTATTTGTGGGCCTTAAAACCAACCTATTGCAGGTCAATGGCTTTCGCCCG
>JADGEP010000184.1:3071-4746 GCA_016744275.1 Candidatus Krumholzibacteriia bacterium
TGTTGTCCGATGCCGTGGCCAAAATGGCCCGCATCCCGGAAATTCAGGCCCGCGACGGCCTGGATGCCAATTCCATGGTCGAAGTTTTCGCCGAGGTGGGTCAACTCTTGTTCCAAGCTGTTGTCGCCATTGACCCTGAGGCATTTTCTCCAGACCGCACTTCTGACGCCAGCGAGGCTCCGGGACTGGACAATCCCCATCACGACAGCCTGCGGGGCTTTCAAATCGTGGCTGATCCGGCCATTGTCGACCTGCCCTGGCACTGGTTGCACAACGGCGTGGGCTTCCTGCTCGACAAACACCCCATTTGCACCGGCACGTCATCGGCAAAACTGCCTGACGAAGCCACCCAACGGCCCTGGATGCAGCGCCGTGTGCGCGCCGGTTTCCTGGTGGGCGAAGACGGCACCAATTCTCTCAAAGGCATTCTCTCGCAGGTGCGCCCAGACTCCGTGGCGGACCCGCGCATGCTCTTTGTCCCCGGCCACACCGACCGCAAACGCCGCCGCTTGATCTACCGCGAGGCCGAAGCCATCCAGGGCGCTCTGGAAACAGGCTGCCACGGCGAAATTCTCGCCCGGATGGAAGTGGAACCCGATCCCATCACACCCAGCGATCTCTGCGCCCGTGGTTTCATGTACCAGGCCCTGCACTTTGCCGGTCCCACCAGCCTGCCCGCCACTCCGGAAGACGCCAAGGGCGAAGCCTGGATGAATCAGTTGATCGACGATACCGGCATACAGGATGAAGAACTCGAAGGCCAGTTTGGCCTGGAAGGCGAAGTGCTGGGCGTGGATCCGATCACTTCCTTGCTGGACGACGTGACGGCGAAATATCACCTGAACGGGCCGCCGGTGGAAGTGCATCAGACGGCTAAAAACTCGGCCGGCTCCGGAGGCGGCGCCGAAATTCCCCAGGCACCCTCCACACCCCAGCGCACCTGGTTGCTGGACGACGGCCCGGTTGATCCCGAATTGCTCGGTCGCGGCGGATTATTGCCGCCCCTGATTTTCTCCAACAGCTTTTGTGCTCTGCCCGAATTGGGCAACCGCTTCATCCGCTCGGGAGCCTCGGCCTTCGTCGGCCCCGTGGTGCCGCTGTTCAGCCGCCCCGCCCGCATCTTTGCCGGATACTTTTATCAAGCGTTGGGCGAAGGCTGGAGCGTGGGTGCTGCGGCTTGGAAAGCGGCCCAGGATTGCCGCTCCGAATTTGGCGCCGAGCATCCGGTGTGGTTGAGCTACGGTGTGCAAGGCTACGGCACTTTAGCCTTGCCCTACCTGTAGGAACTAGCCTGAAGCCCGATTCAGCAGCTCGACCAATTCGTCGTGCACCAGCCCATTGGTCGCCAGCAGGGTTTGCCCCTCCGGCCGGTAGGGCTGGCCTTCAAAGTCGGACAGCCGACCACCCGCTTCGGTCAGCAACAGCAAACCCGCCGCCACGTCGTACAACTGAATCGGCCCGCGAAACCCCGCCAGTAGTCCATCGTAAAATCCGGCCGCCGTCCAAGCCAGCTCCAGGGCGATGGCTCCCGTTTTGCGCACTTTCATCGTTTCGAGAAACAAGGCCTGCATGACTTCGGGCCGGCTCACCAGCAGTCCGTCTTTCTTGAACTGAGCGCTGATCACCGCCTCGCTCAGCCGGCCACGCCCGCTGACCTTCAGGGGCGCACCATTCA
>JADGEP010000184.1:4756-7486 GCA_016744275.1 Candidatus Krumholzibacteriia bacterium
CTTCGCGCCATGGCCCCCAATGGCGGTGAAGGTATCGTCCACCAGCGGCTGATGCACACAAGCAGCCAGCACCTCATCACCCTGCATCAGAGCCAGGCTGGTGCAAAACCCCGGCAACCCCAGCGCATAGTTCAAGGTGCCGTCAATGGGGTCCAGATGCCAGATACGGTCCTCAGGGCCCACTTCATCCTGGGCTGGGCCGCCAAACTCCTCACCCACCACCAGATCGCCCGGGAAAGCCGCCGCAATCTTCTCGCGCAGAAAGATTTCGATTTTGCGGTCTGTTTCAGTGACCGCCTCCTGGCCGGATTTGAAAGCCAATTCGCCAGTCTTGCGGAAGGTGGCGACGGCCATCTGGCCCGCTTCCCGGGCCCAGACCTGCAACAGATTTTCCAAAGCGTCCGGCGTCATCAAGTTCCTTCCGGTCGCATCTGGGCAGCCAGTTGTTCCAGCCCCAGGCGCACATTGGCCACAATTTCCCGGATTTCTGCCGGTGTGGCCTGATCCTGATGAATGCCCACCGAGGCAGCGCAGGTGCGGCCTGAAGCCAAGGCCAACAATTCGGCAGCCTCGGCCGCCAAGGGCCCTTCCCGGTGCCCTGCCATCTCGATGGTGCCGGGGCGTTCGCCTTCAGGGTAGCCGTATTGGCGGCCATCACACACGGCGACCGCTCCCACATGGGCCTGCCCGCCGGTGATCAACGCCAAGAAGTCCCTTCCCTGGGGCACCAACTGCAAATGCACCTCGTTTCGTCCGCTGCCCAGGCTGATCGCCTCCGGCAATACCAATGTTTCGACCGGATCCCAGCTCTTTTTGCCTTCACTTTTACATTTTTTCATCGGCGTGCAACCCCTGACCTTCGGCGTCCGTCATCTAGATACTGGTGGAATTGTCGCGGATTTCGAATAACATCATCCCCGCCGGGGTATGCGATTCAAAACCGCGGATGCTTCGTTTCCGCTTCCACGGTATATTAAATTGAGTGAAACGGGAACAAATTCACGGGCTTATCTGTTAGAAAGCCCATCCCACGACCGAAACCGACCGAGCCGGAACCGACCCGGACAGGTCCTCAAAACCGGAGCACCATGCCGCCCGTTCGGCTGCATTCCAACCCCATGGGGGTCCTCTACAGGTTGCTCTTGTCCCGTGGTGCGCACTTAACAGTGGGAGCACTCACGGTGCTTGCTGTGCTATTCAGTGGCTTCGACGCCACCCGCACCCGCCCCAATGACGGCACCGTCTGGCTGCTCGGCCGCTCCAATCTTGAAGTCCTGGACATTGTCTCGCGCCCCACCGGCGAGCCCACACCCCTCAAACGTGGGGACATCATCGTCGGCATTGGCGACAGTATCGTGCGCTCGCCCCAGAACGCGGCCTCCGAACTGCGTCGCCATACGCCAGGCACCACCGTCCCCTACCTTGTGCGGCGGGACGGCGACCTGATGAAAGTCTCTGTCCCGCTGACTTCAACCCGCGCCAACATGAGCGACTACTCGGTCAACGTGATGCTGGCTCTGGTCTACCTTGTCATTGGTTTTGCGGTCTACCTGCGCAGCGGCAACGAGCGTGCGGCCGGGCTTTTCTTCCTGCTGTGTCTGATGTTCGCCCTGTACTTCATGACGAACCTGCAGCAGACCAGCTACTTTCTGGGCGCTATCATCACCCAGAACATCGGGGCCTTTGCCCGCTTCATGTTGCCGGCCGTATTCCTGCATTTTTTCCTGGTCTTCCCCCGCAAGAAACTGACACTCACGCGCCACCCATTTTTGGCGCCGTTGTTGTACATCATGCCAATGATGTTTTATCTGCGTTTCTTCCTCGACCAATTCATCGGGGCCGAGGGCGCCAAGATCAACGCCACCAGCTGGATCGTGCTGGGCGTGTACTATGTGCTCGGTCTCAGCGCCCTCTTGCATGGATATTTCAGTTATCGCGACCCGCTCATGCGGCAGCGCGTGCGCATCCTGACCTTCGGCACCCTGGGCGCCGTGATTCCTTTTCTGATCTTCAAGATCGGCTTGGAAGAGCTTACCTTCCAAACCGGCCTGACCCGCTTGGGCGCCGTGCCCCTGGCCGCCATACCCATTTCTTTTGGCTACTGCGTGGCGCGTTATCAAGTTTTGCAGATCGATCTGTTGCTGAAGCGCAACTTGGCCTACGGGTTGATCACGGGCCTGATTTGGATCGGCTATATGAGTGGTACTTGGTGGTTGAGTAGCAAGTTGTTGGCCGTTCTGAGCAGCCCCAGTGGCTTGATCTCAGCTGGCGCCACCCTGAGCGTGGCAGCGATCCTGTGGCCCCTGCGGCTTTGGTTGCAGCGGCGGCTTGACCACCGTTTCTACCATTCCCGCGACAACATGGCGGCCTTGATCGAGGAATTCAGCAAAGAGATTCCCCGCTTGATCCAAAAAGAAGCGTTGCTGACCCGCGTCGGCGAGCGGCTGGTCAAGGTGCTCAGCCTGCCCGGAATGGCAGTCTACCTGGCTGATGCCGACTCCGAATTTCCGTCCTACGATTTGACCGGTTTTATCAAAGGTCAAGCGCAGCAACCGACTTTTGGTGTCGACCAGGATGAGGATCAGCCGCGCGCCAGTGCGAAGGTCCGCTATCCCAAGCGTCTGGTTTTGCAAAGCCTGGCTGCGATCATGGAAGCCGAGGGCGAACCCCTCTGGGCCGACTCCAGTGAGACCGAACATTTGGATGGTCGGCAAGCCATCACCCGGGAAC
>JADGEP010000185.1:0-2442 GCA_016744275.1 Candidatus Krumholzibacteriia bacterium
TCAGTGATCCGCGCTGGAATGAGCTGATGGCCAGGCCGGATGAGCTGGAGCTGACTCCGGATTTGGCCGCTGCCTTCGAATCGGCGTCTGTTGACATGTGTTACCGGTTCTCGCGCGCCATCGAGCACGACAATACCCTGATCGGAAAAATCGGCGGCAATTTGGCCGAGCAAAATATGCAAAATCTGCCCCATCTGGTTCTATTGCTGAAAATCTGACACGCTTACTCGGGTTGGGGAAGCGGGGCTCGCGGCAGATCAAGCCGCCGGACGCCACCTTGACTTGTCTCGAGTGTCCCGGTAGAATTACCGGCGTACAACCCCCTGACTGACTGACTGTTGAAGCAATCCTTTTTCCCTCTGGAGGAGACATGATCAAGGGACATCCCAAGGGTCTGGTCGTGCTGTTTGGCGCAGAGATGTTCGAACGTCTTTGTTACTATGGCATGCGCGGCCTGCTGATCCTGTACTTGACCAAGGCCCTGATGCAGGGCGACAGCGAAGCGATCGGCATCTACGGTGCCTATACCGCGCTGGTTTTTGCGGCTCCCGTGGCTGGTGGCAAGCTGGCTGATGCGGTGCTTGGCTATCGTCGCGCCGTGATTTTTGGCGGCATCGTTATGGCCATCGGCGAGTTCATGATCCTGGGAGGGACGCAGCAATGGCTGTACCTGGGCATGGCTACGATCATCATTGGCAATGGCTTCTTCAAAGCCAACATCTCGACCATCGTTGGACGCCTCTATAAAGACGGCGACCCGATGCGAGATTCGGGTTTCACGATTTTTTACATGGGCATTAACATCGGCGCCTTATTGGCGACCGTGGCGATTGCTCCTATCGGTGAAAAATTTGGCTACGAGTGGGGCTTCGGTCTCGCTGGCGTCGGTATGCTGGTGGGTGTGGCGATCTTCATCATGGGACAAGGCCGTCTCGAGGGTCATGGGGAACCGGCCGATCCGGCAGCCCTGGCCAAGTACGGTAAGCTGGTTTATGGCGGCGCCATCGCGGCCATTCCCGGGCTCTATTTCCTGATCACTTACAGCCAGAAAATCACCTTCCTGGGGCAGGGTATCCTTTTCTGGTTGTTGATGGCCTTGCTGGTTTATGTGTGTTTCAACCTGTTACGTGAAGGCTTCAAGGGCGACAACGTGCAGCGTGATCGGATCATCGTGCTGATGATCCTGATGGTTTTTAACGTGGTCTTCTGGGCCTGCTTTGAGCAAGCGGGCAGTTCGCTGACGCTGTTTGCCGACCGCAATGTTGACCGGATGATCGGCAGTTACGAGATGCCGGCATCCCAGACGCAGTTCTTCAATCCGGCCTTCATTATTCTGTTTGGGTCCATCTTTTCGGTGATGTGGGTGAAGCTGTCGCAACGCGGCAAGAATCCCAGCATTCCCATGAAGTTTGGTCTCGGTATAGTCCAGCTTGGTCTGGGCTACCTGATGCTGCTGGCAGGGGTGACTTTGGCTGGTCCCGAGGCCATGGTGCCGTTGTTCATCCTGGGGCTGATGTACTTGCTGCACACCACGGGTGAGCTCTTCCTATCGCCCATCGGGCTTTCAATGGTGACCAAATTGGCCCCCAAGCACATGACCGGTAGTGTGATGGGAGCCTGGTTCCTGAGCTTTGCCTTTTCCATGTACCTGGCGGCGGTCCTGGCCAAGTTGACCGGCGGCGAGGGTGAAGTGGCGGCTGAAGTGACGGCGACTGAGTCGCTGGCCACTTACGTGGATCTGTTCGGCAATATGGGCTTTGTGACCGTGGGAATTGGTGTGCTGCTGATTCTGCTGTCCAAACCCCTGACCAAGATGATGCACGGCGTCGAGTAGGCATTTGCTCATCAGCAACACACTGCTCAACTCGCAATGGGGTCCCCTTTCGGGGACCCCGTTGCTCGAATATCGCTGCGCGTTGCTGATGAGCAAATGCGCGGTGGGTCCAGATTCGCCTGCTGAGAACGGTCGGGCTCAGATGCCGTCCGGCAATTCGTAGCAGATGACTTCGTAGGGACGCGGTTCTTCATCTTCGTCCTCGTCTTCATCACTGCTGCCACCACTGGATACGACCATCATCATGTTGCCACCGCCGCCGCTGAAGGTGCGATCGGGGGCATTTTGGGCCTCTTTCAAGACATACAGATGGTTGCCTCGGATGAGGTACTGATCGTCGTCGGCGTTGTAGTCGGCCTCCAGGCGCAGGGTGTGCACGAAGCGCCCTTTGGCATCAAAGACATCGAAGATGCCGATGTGTCCGTCGGGGCATTCCCGTTCGCCGCGGCTGCTCATGACCCAGAACTCGCCATTGGGTCGGGCAATGACTTCGCCGATATCGCGGGCCATCTCTTCGATTTCCATTTCCATATTGCCGCCAAATCGTTCTCTCATTTCATCTCGCTGGCGGCGGGCAGCGGCGAGTTCGGATTCGGGCCGGCGCAGGG
>JADGEP010000185.1:2452-7456 GCA_016744275.1 Candidatus Krumholzibacteriia bacterium
ATGTTGCGCAGCGGTTTACCGTCAGGGCCAAAGACTTCAACCAGATACTCGGACGTGCGCCGGAAAACGGCGATTTGCCCGCCTGTGCCGACGACCCAGTTGTTGATGAAGTCGTTGTCGTCATCGGTGGAGATGGAGATGCTACCGCCGCTTTGGGTTTCCATGCTGTGTAAAACCTTGTGCTGCAGGCTGCCGTCGAGGCCAAATGTGCCCAGGGTGTGGCGAATCTCGGCGCTGCCCTCGTTAAAACGCGTGCTGAAGAGGCCCATAACCATGCGGTCGCCGTCCATAGTCAAGGTTTGCACGTGGCTGCGTTCGCCTTCGCCGTCGCCCAGTTCGATGCTGGGACGGGGCAAGCCTTCATGATCGAGAACGACCATGTGGCTGGGCATCATTTCGACGATGCCGATATTGCGGTCCGGCAATAGAGCCAGGCTGATGGCGTTGCGAAACTCACCGGGCCCATCACCTTCATGACCAAGAGTGCGGTGCACTTCACCGGTGGGGCTCACTTCGTAAACCGTGCTCATGACCGCATCCAGCAAATAGGTGGTGCCGTTGTGGGCGCGCTGGGCGTCGGTGACCAGACCGAAGAGGACCTCGTCTTCGTCGCCGATCCTCCACTGGGGTTCGGGCCTGATCACCGACGGCTGGTTCATTGGCTCGGTGGGATTGTAGACGGTCAGGACACCATCTTCGCGGTCCTCATGTCCTTGCCAGGCGGGGGCGGCCAAAGCTGTCATGGCCGTCAAAATCAAAACCACGACCAACCCCATCAGGGCAGTCGGCGTGTTTCTCGGCGGAAAAATCTTCATGGGTAACTCCGGGAATGGGGGTGGTTGCGACTCGTTCACCTCAGGACGCACAGTGTAGGACAACAGTTGCAGTTCGTTCAGTTAAGGGATGTTAGCAGGTGTTAAAGATTGTTAATCAACGCGTTTGCGACTGGTTGTGGCGGCGAAGGCGCTGTATCATTTGCCCATGAAAGAAAATGGTAAAACCGGAAAAGGCATGCCCCGCCTGTTTGTGATCCTCAGTTTGGCCCTGGCCGGATTGATGGTGCTGCAGGTGTTGTTGTTGAAATACGCCTGGGATCTGAAAGAGCAATCCTTCACACGGGGGGCCCAATCGGCCTTGGCGGCCACGGTGCTGGCCATGGAAACCCGCGAGATCGAAGGCAGCGCCCACGAGATCTTTTTTGGCCAGGGCGACTCTTCCTACTCCGTCACTTCAGTGGTGGTGTCCGGCAATGACGCTGCGACGGTGATCGCGCCGCCATCGCCAGCCTTGGTACCGGATGTGGAGCATTTTCCCCACCGCTCCCGGCATACCTCCCGCAACCGTTTTCAGCGCATCACCGAGGACATCCGCGGCGTAGGCGGCCAGGATTCCGTCATGGTGATTGTCAGCACTGGCCTGGACTCGGACATCGATAGCTATGCGTTGCACACCAGCGACCGGCCAGTGGCCTTGCGACGGGTAGTGGGCGAGTGGATCAACCGCGCGCCCAAACCGATTACCGAACGATTGGATGAAGCAGAAATTGCCGAGGTGATGCAGGTGGAGCTGGCCAAGTTGGGAATCAACGCCACCCCGCGCTTTGGAGTCGTGAAGCCGGCCAACAACGGGCTTTTCGATTTTACGGCAGGCGCCAACGGTTTCACCACATCCAGCCACAGGCGCAGCGGGTCTTCGCCAGAAGTCGTGTTGGCCAGCGGCAATATTACCGACGCCGAACTATTCGACAGCCCTTATCGCCACGAGCTTTTTCCCTTGGATCCGTTCTCGTCCCCATTTGACCTGGTGATGGTCTTTCCTGAGCAGCGGATGTATCTCTTTTGGCAAATCTGGCCTTTATGGCTGGCTTCGATTCTTTTCATCGCAGTCATCATCACCAGTTTCGCCCGGGCCTGGCGCACCAATGTCGAGCAACGCCGCTTCGCCGACCAGTTGATGGATTTCATCAACAACATGACCCACGAATTCAAGACTCCCATTTCGACCGTGGGGTTGGCTGGAGAGGCAATCACCCGGGATGATGTGCGCGATAAGCCCGAGGTCCTTTCACGGTATGTGGGAATGATACGGGACGAAAATGAACGCATGCACCGTCAGGTCGAAAAGATTTTGCAGATGGCCCGCTTTGAGCGCGGTGATATCGAACTGAAGCACGCGCCAATTGACGTGCACGCTTTGTTGCAGGGAGTCTGTGAATCATTCAGTCTGCAGATCGAACAGCGTGGAGGGGATTTGGTTCAGGCCTTGCAAGCCACCGCCTGGGAAGTGCATGGCGATCGCGTGCATCTGGAAAGCATCTTCAGCAATCTGGTGGACAACGCCGTGAAGTATTCTCCGGAGGCCCCGCAGGTGAAAGTGGCCACGTCGGTGGACGATCGCTTCCTGGTCGTCAAAGTCACTGATCAGGGTCTGGGCATCGACCGAGACAATCAACGACGGGTATTCGACAAGTATTACCGCTGCCCGACCGGCAACCGCCACGACGTCAAAGGTTACGGATTGGGCCTGAGTTTTGTCCAAAGCCTGGTGCTGGCCCACGACGGTTTCGTGGAGTTGCACAGTTTGCCAGGGCAGGGCACAACCGTTACGGTGAGTCTGCCCCTGCTGACCGCTGCTTCGGCAAAGGATGAACAATGACGGCGCCTGTGAAACTGCTATTGCTGGAAGACGATCCCAATTTGGGCTTGATCATTGAAGAGTCGTTGGTGCGCGAAGGCTTCGCGGTGGAACGTCATCTCGATGGTAAGGCGGGCCTGCAGGCGTTGGCCGAACGTTCCTTCGTGCTCTGCCTGGTCGACGTGATGATGCCCGAAATGGACGGTTTCACATTTGCCGAAGAATTGCGTTCGTTGGGAAATAAGACTCCATTCATTTTTTTGACAGCCCGCTCGATGGTCGAAGATCGGATCACGGGCTTCAAGCTGGGCTGTGATGACTACATCACCAAGCCGTTCAGCATGGAGGAGTTGTTGTTGCGCATCCAGGCGGTCCTCAGGCGTCAGGAAGCCGGCGGTGGCGCCATTTCATTGCCCGATGGACCCATTCCCCTGGGCAACTATGTCTTTGATCCCAAACCCATGACGCTCACCCTGGCCGATCAGGTGCAACGCCTGACCGAACGCGAAGGCGAGCTGCTGGCCATGTTGGCCGCCAGTCTCGACCAGACCCTCGAGCGGGACGTGGCTTTGCGGGCGATCTGGCAAGACGATAGCTACCATGCGGGGCGCAGCATGGACGTCTTTATCTCGAAGTTGCGCAAGCATTTGAGTGGAGACCCCCAAGTTGAGATACGCTCGGTGCATGGCCGTGGGTTTCGGTTGATGGTGCACGAATAATCCGACCGGAAAAATGTGGTTCCCAGGGCCCCGATAGGGTATTGTTCGGGGGCAACACGGGATCAGCGGTTCCCCCTCCGGGCGGCCGCTTTTTCATGGCCCCTCGCTTGCCAGCTCGGGCCAGGCTCCCTCATTCCCATTCTATTCGGAGGCGACCATGACCCAGGCCCAAGCAGAGGTCCCCAAGGGACATCCCCGCGGCTTAAAAGCCCTGTTCTTTACAGAGATGTGGGAGCGGCTCGGCTTCTACCTGATGCTAGGGATCCTTTTCCTGTACATCATCGACACCGAGCGCGGCGGCCTGGGATTCACCACCGCGGTGGCCGGCGAAATCTACGGCACCTATATGGCGTTCGTTTATTTCACGCCCTTCATCGGTGGCATGATCGCCGATCGCCTGTTGGGCTATCGCCGCAGTGTTTTGATTGGTGGGCTGCTGCTGGCGGCCGGATATTTTGCTCTGGGCATCCGCTCCATGCCCACTTTCTACGCCGGACTGGCGTTGCTCTGCTTTGGCAACGGTTTCTTCAAGCCCAACATCTCCGCCATGGTTGGCAACCTTTACGCACCGGATGATCCCCGCCGCGACGCCGGCTTCAACATTTTCTACATGGGCATCAACATCGGCGCGACCATCAGCGCTCTGTTGGCTGCTCCGCTGCGAAACTTGTGGAGTTTCAACATGGCCTTCAGCGCCGCGGGCGTGGGCATGCTCATCGGCGTGATCGTCTTGTTGATCAACTGGAAGGGCCTGGCCGACGCCGACCGTAAACCTGAGGTCAGCGAAGGTGATTTTGGCCTGAAGCAGGTTGCCCTGATGATTCTGCTACCAGCGGCCGTATTTGGTGTTGGCGGTTATTTCCTGGGCGGCATCCTGCCCTTCGTGACCAATTCCATCGGGCCGGTGACCTTCGGCTTCATCATCGGCATGTTGCCCATCATGGCCTACTTTGGCTACCTGGTGCGCAGCGCGGGCCCCGAAGAAAAACCGGGACTGGCTGCGTTGATACCCGTCTATGTTGCTGGTGGTGCGTTCTTTATGGTGCTTCACCTGAGTGGTGGACTGATCACGGTTTTTGCTGAGCACAATACCGACCGCCGCGCCGAGTGGGTGCCCACGGCAACCGAGTTTTATGCCCAGAAGGCCGCGCCTTCCTATTTTCACAACGCTTCAGCAGACCTCGAACGGCCAGATGAACGCACCCTGTTCGTCGTGCCGGACGAGACCGAATCCATGTTTGGTGCGCGCATCCTGAGTGAGTCTGCGGTCGATGGTATTCGCAGTGACGTCGCCAGTGGGGTCACGGTGGCCAATGCGGGTGAT
This sequence comes from Candidatus Krumholzibacteriia bacterium, assembly GCA_016744275.1. Taxonomy (GTDB): domain Bacteria; phylum Krumholzibacteriota; class Krumholzibacteriia; order LZORAL124-64-63; family LZORAL124-64-63; genus JAGRNP01. Next base: position 7,130 of record JADGEP010000185.1, read on the forward strand.
GAAGGTGTGGACGGCCTGTTCGCCTGCAAGATTTTCCCCGATGCGAACGTTGATATCAGCAGCTCCAAGGACGCGCACGGGGTGGCGACCACCAGCGTCAAAATCGTCCCTGAAAAAACCGAAGCTGTGGGCGAGGTGGCTTTGTCGCGCCGGATCGACGGCCAGATCATTCCGGTGGTCATGGTGGGCCAAGAGACCTACGACGGCGTATACCATGGCGTGGACGCCAACGCTGAACGCCTGGCGCCCGGCAAATACGTGCGCCTGCTCAACGCCGAGTTGCTGACGGGATTCCTGAACCCGTTCTTTGTCGTGATCTGCACACCT
>JADGEP010000186.1:0-2268 GCA_016744275.1 Candidatus Krumholzibacteriia bacterium
ACCTAAGATAGAGCCCCGTTTCCACTGGAAGCGGGGCTTTTTGCTGCCCCTGGCGGGAACTTGAATGTCTGCGGCGGCGTTCTTCCTCGATCGTGTCATATCCACACGCCATCGAGGGGGAATGATCATGAAGAAGCCGAACGAATCTTTTTGGCGCAGCCGCTGGCAATTTCTCGGCCTCAAATACCGCCTCTTGCTGATCCTCTTGGCCATCTGCGCCGTGCCCGCCTCGGGGCTACTGGCCGACCGCCTGGCCCACCAACCCGCAGCTGACCTCACCGAAATGTTGGCCCGGGCCGAAGCCCCTTCCATCGCATCGGACCTGACTCTCTGCGTGGATGGCCCCGAATTCATGGCAGCCTTGACCCGTGATCTGGTCGGCGCCCAACAACGTGTCGTGGTGCAAACCCTGGCCTTCGAGGCGGATCCGGCGGGGCTGGCCCTGGCGCGGGCCCTGCTCGACTCCGCGGCCCCAGACCGGCGCTTGCTGATTGACGACTATTCCCGGGTGGTGCAAAACGACAAAGTCATCGGGGCACCCAACCGGCTTTTTGACAAGGCGCTGGCCCACGAAGCCGAACAAACCCGCACGCTGATCACCCAACTGCGGGCCCATGGCGTGCAAGTCCGCTACGGGCGCCCTTTGGGCCTGGATGCGGCCGGCCGCAAAGCCCGTGACCACAAGAAACTGATCGTCGTGGATGACCAACTGGCATACATCGGCGGCATCAATTTCAGCGAGCACAATTTCCAATGGCACGATTTGATGGTGCGGGTTGCCACACCCGGCGCCGCCGAATTTCTGGCTGCTGATTTTGAGCGCAGTTGGCAAACCGAAGGGGTGGCCCGTCCGGCCACGGCCCGTTTTGATGGGATAGACATTGTATGTGCTGCCGGAGATGGCGACCCGGCCATTGAAGATGCCATCAGCGCGGCCATCGGCAACGCGCGCCACAGCCTGGTTCTGGAATGTCCCTACATCACCGAACCCTACTTGTCGTTATTGGGCGAGGCACGGCAGCGTGGCGTGGAAGTCACCATCATCACTTCGGAAAACATCAACCGCGCCTGCATGAAACAGAGCATCATGGCGGCCTGTCGGCGCTACGACCTGCAGATGCGCTTGTTGCCTGGGCCCATGACCCACGTCAAAGCGTTGCTGGCTGATGGTGAGGCCCTGGTGCTGGGTTCGGCAAATTTCGACTTCTTGAGCGCCGCGTTGCAACCGGAAATTCTGGCTGTCGTGCGGGACCCGCAGTTGGTGGCAGATTTTGAGCAGCGGGTTTTGGCGCCGGATTTGGCCGCCTCGAGAACCTGGCAACCCAGCGAGACGAGCATCGCAGTGACAGACATCAGCGCCGGACTCATCAACTTGGCGGGCGATTTTCTGGTCACATTGCACGGCGAGTAGTTAGGTCTCTTGCGCACAAAAAAACACGGACCCGGCATCACTCATTCACGTCAGCGTGAAGTTGATGCCGGGCCCATTTTTTATGGACTGACAGCTGGCTTGCGCCGTCTATCTAAACCGCTTCGACTTTGCCTTCGTCCATCTTCTTCGTCACGGCGATGAAGACCAACAATGCGATCAACGAGATCAGCCCAACCCCGATATAGGCGTACCACAAATAGTGAGCATTGGCGTAGGCCTCGGGCATGGGCCCTTGACCGGCCAGGGCCAACTTGTGCGCCGCTTGGGTTGCTGCATCAAGCGTGCTGGGCTCGGGGCAGTAGGCTTTCAGCAAGTAGCCGGAGAAAGCGAAACCGAACATCCAGGCCACAAACGTATTGATGTGGGCAAAGCCCAGGAATGTGCCTTCTTGGCCCTTGGGAGCCTGCAACGACGCAAATTCCAGCCATTTGGGGCTTAGGAAGCACTCAGCAATACCCTGCAGAGCAATACCGATGACCATCATCAGAACAATCGGGTGCACGCTCAAGCCGAACACATTCACATCACCGTGGAACCAGGCCGAGGCCGCCATGGAGACTGCCGACAAGGGGATGATCAGCATCGCCACCAGAATCGAATTCTGGGGTTTCCACTTGCGCACCAACTGGGTGACCATGACCACAAAGACGACCACGATGAAGGGGTTGATATTCGCCAGCCACTCGGGCTTGTAACCTTCACCGGCCATGCGCAGCACGTACTTGGGCATCGAGGCATACAACTGGCCCTGAATGGCCCAGAATCCGGCGGTGATCAGAATCAATGACAGAAAACGCAGGTTGCTGACCGCCGCCCACATGCCATCCAACACTTCG
>JADGEP010000186.1:2278-4147 GCA_016744275.1 Candidatus Krumholzibacteriia bacterium
CGCCTTCGCGATCCGGGAAGTAGATCAAGGCCACGATGATCAGGGCCAGCAAAGAGGCGGCAGCCGAAAAGAACGGCACTTTTTGCACGCCCATCTGGATCCGGATATCGGCGACCACCGTCTTGCCGATGAACGAGCCGATGTTGACCACCATGTAAAAAATGCTGAAGGCCCGCGCCCGGTTCGCCTCGTTGGACGACTTGCTCACCGTGCCGGATATGACCGGTTTGACGATGGACCCGCCAAGCACGATCAGCACCAACCCCACGCCCACCGGTGCCATGGTACTGAATACCCCAAGCATTCCATAGCCCAGGGTCAGCAAGGCGAAAGCCATCATCAGGGCGTTGCGAAAGCCGATGCGATCGGCCAGGGCCCCGGTGAAGAAAGGCACCAGATAGATCCAACTGCCAAACAGTCCCGCCACCCAACCGGCCTGGACGTCGTCAAGACCGACCACCCGATTCAGGTAAAGGCCCAGGGCGATGAAGGTCCCATAATAAGCGGCGCGTTCACAGAGTTCTGCGGCATTGCCGGTCCAGAACATACGGGGAAAGCGCCAGGATTGGACGTCTTGGCTCATGTTTGATCTCCTGAAAGGGATTGGTGGAGTCCGTCAGAGGCACTGCAACCCGCCAAAGGTAGGACATGGTGCCCGATTTGTTAACCGAATTCTGGATTTCCTGACTCAGGATCATCAGGGACCGGATCACCCCTGAAGATAAAGTTCGCCTCCCGGCCCCAGCGGCAATCCCGTCAACAGCCAGATGATCAGCAGCACCATCCAGGCAGCCAGGAAGGTCATGGAATAGGGCAACATCGTTGCAATCACGGTACCCATGCCCGCTTTGGCGTCGTAACGTTGCAGGTAAGCCACGATCAGGGCGAAAAAGGACATCATGGGAGAGATGATGTTGGTGGCCGAGTCGCCGATCCGGTAAACACCCTGCACCAGCTCTGGCGAATAGCCCAGCAGCATGAACATGGGCACAAAGACCGGCGCCATGAACGCCCATTTGGCCGAGGCACTGCCCATCAAAAGGTTCAACAAGGCGGACAGCAACAGGAAAGAGATCATCAGGGGAATGGGGCCCAGCCCCGAAGCCTGTAGGCCTTCAGCACCCTTGATGGCCAGGATCATCCCCAAATTCGTGTACTTGAAATAGGCCACAAACTGGGCGGCAAAAAACACGAGCACCATGAACAACCCCATGGTCTCCATGGCCTGCTTCATGCCCGCCACCACGTCGTTGTCGCTGCGGAAGGTGCCGGCGCCAAAACCGTAGGCAATACCGGAAAGCAATCCGCCCAGGAAGATGGACGTGACAATGCCGTGCATGAAGGGCGAATGCAGCACGTCACCGCTGACGGGGTCGCGCAGAAATCCCGAAGCGGGAATCAGTCCCCAGAGCACCACAGCCAAGAACAGCACATTGACGGCCATGGCCCAGGCCAAGCCCTTCTTTTCGGTCGCGTTCAGCGGACCGACATCTTCATCACCCGCGAGGCCTTCTCCTTCAAAAACGCCCAGTCGCGGTTCGACGATTTTTTCCGTCACCCAGGTACCCGCCGCCGCAACCACAAAGGTGCTGACCACCATGAAGTAGTAGTTGCAGGCGGGAGTCACCGTATAAGTGGGCTCCATGATGCGCGCCGCTTCCTGACTGATGCCAGCCACAAGGGGATCAATGGTGCCCAACAAAAGGTTGGCGCTGAAGCCGCCCGAGACTCCGGCAAATGCCGCCGCCAAGCCTGCGATCGGATGCCTGCCCACCGAGAGAAAAACGATGGCCCCCAAGGGAACCAACAATACGTAGCCCACATCGCTGGCCATGTTCGACATGACGCCGGCCATGACTAGAACGAAGG
>JADGEP010000186.1:4157-7436 GCA_016744275.1 Candidatus Krumholzibacteriia bacterium
GACCAGCAGGCGCAACAGGGTTCCGATCAGCCCGCTTTTTTCCGCCACACCAATACCCAACAACGCCACTAGTACGGTGCCCAGAGGGGCAAATCCGGTGTAGTTTTCCACCGTGTTTTCCAGGATCCAGTGCAGGCCGTGGCGCGAAACCAGGTTGATGGGCTGTACTAGAGACCCATCCTTGGGGTTGAGCGCTTCAAGCCCCAATACGCTCGTCAGCCAGGACAGCAGGATGATCGACAGGGAAAAAGAGGCAAACAGGGTCGCCGGATGCGGCAAGCCGTTGCCCAAGCGTTCCAGAGTGCTCAGAAAACGGGACACCAGAGAAGGGCGGGCATTTTCATTCAATTTCGAACTCATCCGGTAAGGATCCTTTGCGTGAACATGATGGGCTTGATGTGCACAGAGTCATCAATGACTGCGCACCCTATCACGGACCGCGGGCAACCTCCAGCAATTGCGGAAATCGGCTGGAATCTCATTCGGTCTCTAGTACCGAGGCTAGTACAACGCGCGGTCAAAAAACCAGGTCAAATGAACGAAGACATCCCAATCCACATAGTCCCGATTGAGAGTATCTCGAGCCTGAATTTCTACTCCGGGGCTCAGAACGAGGGTGTTTTCCACATAATAATCCCACTGGGTCGAGGCCGTGATTTGGCGGCCATAATCATGGATCCATTCGCTGGTTTTCGAGTCGTAGTAAAGGGCTAAAACACTGCTGGTCCACATCACCCGGTCAGCGATATTCCACAGATGGTTCACGCTAGCCGAGGCCGCGGTTTCGATACCGCCAAAGTGCCAACGCCGCTCGATCTGCCCCCGGAAGTGCAGCTGAGTATTCAAGCTGGTATTGTGGTAGACGGACCAACCCAGCTCACTGCTGTACCTTGGCTCACCCCGATAGCTGCCACCGTTGTACCAACTGCGGCCCTCGAAATTGAATTGGGATCCCTGCAGGCGATTGCCATAGATTTCATCGAGCACTTCGGCCAGATACATCACTTCCCATGGCTCCAGAGGTTCACCCAGTGGCAGGTTATCCAGAACGCGTCCCCAGAATTGTTTGTCGGCGCGGTCGTAAACCAGTGCAAATCCGGAATGCTGGGCAAAAAGTCGGGCCGTAGCTTGCACCTGCTCGGTACTGAGTGCAGGGCGCCCCAAAGCGACCAGGCGCTCGCTCAGGCGTTGCGCCCGCAACAGAGGCCCCACGTTGCGCAAACGCCCCCAGACCAAACCCAAGGTCGGAGACAAACTGGATCCGCGGATGATGTTGGTTCTATCGTCAACTTCCGATTCTGAGTATGCATGAGAAGCCCACAAGCCTGACCGCACGGCCACATCTGACGTCACAAACTGATCCCACGATCCGGCAACGACCAATCGCGCTGCTTTGCCGTCCCTCACAGAATCTGTCAGGTTATTTGGTGGCCCGTCTCTATGGTGCCCGGAAAAACGGACATCCAGATCCCAGGTTCTGTTTTCACTTTCGAAATGGTGGCGCCAACGGGATTCCAGATCCAGGTCGTGATCAGCTTTCTGGCGCCGATCGCTGCTGTCATACCGAAACTGAAGGCCCATATCAAGGGTGCGCCAGCCCCACGCGGGCAAGCGGTAGTCCAACAAGGGACCGATATCCGATGGTTCGGCATATCCCACCGGCGCCGGTGGCCCCAAAGCCTTTTCCCGGGTCCTGTTCGCGGCATCCACCGGCTGCGGCACCATGAAACAGATCAACAACAGCAGGCCCCATGAAGCTCGGCAGTTCCTGGCCGTAAGGAGGCTTGTCACCACGGGCGCTCCGAGGCGCCGCTTGTTTTGTGGCCGGCCCATCAGTACAACACCCGATCAAAATACCAGGTCACTTCGAGCCCCACACCCCAGCTCTGGGAACCGTCCCGAATCGGGGTGTCCGGTGAAACGCCGGACCAGCCCGCATACACTCGCGGCGTCAGTTTCAATTGATCCTCAAGAAAATAGTCCAGGGATGAGCTCAATCTCAATCGACGACTCACCCGTATGCTCTCATCGCCAACTGCAGAGGTCATCCAGTCGTCAGATACTTGTGCGGAAAAATCACTGAGCCAATGAAGGCGGTTGGCCAGGATCCACATGAAACCCAGCTCCAGCCGGGCACTGCGGTATTGATTGTTGTCGTACGAGCTGGAAAAACCATAGCCCTCGACTTCCAAATAGCGGTTGAGATCCAAATTGTGGGCATACCGCAATATCACTGCTCGGTCATGCTTGACGAGATCTGTCGAAAAACCAAACTCGCTATTGACGTAGCGGGCCTGGATTTCCCACCCCTCGCTGCGATTGCCCAGGAATTCACTCAACACTTCTCTGAGGAACAAAACTTCGTAGGCTTTCAGCGGCTCGGTTCCAGCCACATCAGCCAGAACGGTGCCCCAAAAGGTGCGGTCTTCCCGGTCGTACACCGCCAGGTAGCTGGAATGGGTGGCAAACACGCCGGCCAACCATTGCAGCTGATGGTCTTGCAATGGCAAACGGCCCAGGGCGACCAGCCGTTGGCTCATTCGCTTGGCCCGCAGTAGCGGCACGACATTCCGGATCCGGCCAAGAGACACACCCACTACGGGGTTTAACCCCTGGTTGCCGCTCTCGAGACGGGACGGGTAATCAAAGGTCCGCGATTCTTCGCGGAACTCCCGATAGGACAACCCCCCGATCAGTCCGACATCCCGCCATACAAAATTGCGGCCTTCGGCTTCGAAATTGCCGGCTAAGGAAAATCGGGATCTGCTCCAGTCACCCTCCCACGTGCGCGAATAGCTGCCGGAAAAATCGAGTGCCAAGCTGCCCGACCACTCTTCCGATTCGCGGTGGAAGTCCAGGGCAGAGAGGATCTTATTCTGGATATTTTTTTCGCCATCAACGGCTTCACCACCAACCTTGAGGTCGGCCTCCAAACTCCAGGCCCGGTAGCCCCAGGCTGGCAACCGATAAGCCAGTAATGAACTTGTCTCGTGAGGGTTGTCAAAACCGACCGGGGCCAGGGGGCCGAAATATTCCGGCATCCCGGCTCGTAGCGGCGTCGCAGGCAAAAGTGCCCAGACCACTAAGCCCAGGATTCCCATCCAAATCGTTTGTGGAAGGTGACGGTAAATCGTTCGATCTCTCAGAAAGTTGATGGGTCACAAACAGTTAGATTCTGAAATACAATAAGCAACAACTTGATACTATAGAAAAAGGCCCGGGCATTCAAGCCCGGACCTCGCCAAATCAAAGGTTCAGCCGCCGAGGCGAGCCAACTCC
>JADGEP010000187.1 GCA_016744275.1 Candidatus Krumholzibacteriia bacterium
CTGCGGCACCACGACGTTGCACAAGCAACTCGAGGCCGAGATGAGTGCTTTTCTGGGCACTGAAGATACGATCCTGTATGCGGCCTGCTTCGACGCCAACGGAGGCGTGTTCGAGCCGTTGTTGGAAAAAGACAGCGCCATCATCACTGATCAATTGAACCACGCATCCATCATCGATGGCGTGCGGTTGGCCAAGGCGCAGCGCTTCATTTACCAGCACAGCGACATGAACCATCTGGAAGAGCAATTGAAGGCCGCCCAGAGTGCGAACTTCCGCATGATCGTCACCGACGGTGTCTTCTCCATGGATGGCCATCTGGCCAAGCTGAACGAGATCTGCGATCTGGCTGACAAGTATGAAGCGATGGTCCTGGTCGACGAGAGCCACGCCACTGGTTTTACGGGAGCGACGGGCCGTGGCACCCATGAGAAATTTGATGTCATCGACCGCATCGATGTGATCACCACCACCTTTGGCAAGGCGCTGGGTGGGGCTCTGGGCGGTTGCACCAGTGGCAAGAAGGAGATCATCGAGTGGTTGCGGCAGAAGAGTCGGCCGTACCTGTTCAGCAACTCGGTGCCGATGATGATCTGCGGTGCGGCGCTGGAAGTCCTGAAAATCCTGCGCGAAGATCCCACGCCGCTCAAGACGTTGGAGCACAATCAAAGCCGCCTGCGCAATGGGCTGCGGGAACTCGGTTTTGATGTTGATGAGGGCGACCATGCCATCATCCCGGTGCACTTCCGCAAGCATGAGAACGACGCCATCATGGCCCAGGGCATGGCGTCTGATCTGCTGGCTGAAGGCATCTATTGCATCGGCTTCAGTTTCCCGGTCGTCCCGCGGGGCGGAGCCCGCATCCGGCTGCAGGCTTCGGCGGCCCATTCAGACGAGCACATAACGCGCTGTTTGGACGCTTTTGCCAAGGTTGGCCGGAAGCATGGGGCGATTTGAGCCAGATTAAGGCCGTATGAGTCCGGATGGGCCCCAAAGGGGGCCCAAATGGGCCCCACGACCCATTGAGCGAAATCTGCGAATAATAAGCGACATCACCTCTCGCATTTGCTTTTTCCCCGTTTAGCACCTATTATGCCCGCGCCACGTCGCTGACCTGCACCTGAGAGCAGGGGCCACGGGCTTTTTTGTACGCGTGAATACTTGTGTGCCGCAGATAATAGTGTGCCACAAAACGGCGCGCAGCTGTATGGTGGGGATAGTCCTGCCACGAAAAGGGAAAAAGGACCATGATTGAAGATCTGAGCATGATCAGGAATATCGGGATCAGTGCCCATATTGATTCGGGCAAAACGACCCTGACCGAACGCATCCTTTTCTATACGGGCCGCATCCGGGCCATCCACGAAGTGCGTGGCAAGGACGGCGTCGGCGCCACCATGGATTCCATGGAACTCGAGCGCGAACGTGGCATCACCATCCAGAGCGCGGCGACCTACACCGAGTGGGACGGTCACCACGTCAACATCATCGACACCCCTGGTCACGTTGACTTCACCATTGAAGTCGAGCGCGCCCTGAAGGTTCTGGACGGAGCCATCCTGGTGCTTTGCTCGGTGGCCGGTGTGCAGAGCCAGTCGATCACCGTTGATCGCCAGATGAAGCGTTACAGCGTGCCCCGCATCGCCTTCGTGAACAAGTGCGATCGCTCGGGTGCGAATCCGGCTCGTGTTTCAGACCAGCTGCGCGAAAAGCTCAAGCACAATTCCGTCATGATGCAGATCCCCATCGGCCTGGAGGAGAACCTCGAGGGCGTGGTCGATCTGATCAAGATGAAGGCCTTCCGCTTTGAAGGCGAAAACGGCGAGAACATTGTCGAGTCCGAAATTCCCGAGAACCTGCAGTTCGACGCCGAGGCCCGTCGCGAAGTCATGCTCGACGCTGTCAGCATGTTCAGCGACGACCTGATGGAAGCGATGCTCGAGGAAACCGTGACCGAGGAATTGATCCACGACGCGGTGCGCACCGGCGTATTGGCCAACGAGCTGACGCCGGTTTACATGGGCAGTGCCTACAAGAACAAGGGCGTGCAGTTGCTGCTCGACGCGGTGATGCGCTACCTGCCGGCTCCCACGGATATTGACAATACAGCCATCCGGGTGCAAAAGGGCGGCGAAGAAGAGGAGTTCACCCTCACTCACAGCTCAGAAGAACCCCTGGTCGCCAACGCCTTCAAGTTGGAAGAAGGCCCCTACGGTCAGCTGACCTACGTGCGCATCTACCAGGGGGTGCTGCAAAAGGGTGCTGACATCTACAACAGCCGCACCGGCAAGAAGGTCAAGGTCGGTCGCCTGGGCCGGATGCACTCCGATGAGATGCAGGAAATCGAAAGTGCGCACGCTGGAGATATCATCGCCCTGTTCGGTGTGGATTGCGCCAGTGGTGATACTTTCACCGCCGGTGATCGCATTTCGCTGTCGAGCATGCATGTGCCCGAGCCTGTGGTCAGTCTGGCAGTCATGCCGATCGATGCCAAGGCCGCCACGAGCATGAGCAAGGCGCTGCATCGTTTCACCCGCGAGGATCCGACCTTCCGCGCCACCGCCGATGAAGACACTGGCGATACCATCATCCACGGCATGGGTGAGTTGCATCTCGAGGTGTACATCGAACGCATGAAGCGCGAGTTCAACGCCGAGGTCACCAGTGGTGCGCCGCAGGTGAAGTACCGCGAGACATTGACTCAGCTGGTGGAATTTGACTACACCCACAAGAAGCAGACGGGTGGTTCGGGGCAGTACGCCAAGGTGCAGGGTACCATGGCGCCCAGTGACGATGGCGATTTCCACTTCGAAAGCAAGGTCACCGGTGGCCGCATTCCGACCGAGTACATCAGTGCCTGCCGCAAGGGTTTCGAATTGTCGCTGCCCGAAGGCCAGTACATCGGTGCGCCGGTACAGGGCCTTGAAGTGATTATGAAGGACGGTAACTCGCACGCGGTCGACTCGTCGGACATGGCGTTCCAAACCTGCTGCCGGGCCGCCTTCCGTCAGTTCTATGCCAAGGGCAAGCCCGCGGCTCTCGAGCCCCTGATGATGGTTTCGGTCGAGGGACCGACCGAATTCCAGGGCGATATCATCAAGACCATTGCCCAGCGTCGGGGAGTCATCGTCGGTACCACCGAAGATGAAGGTTTCGTCCGGGTGGATGCCAACGTGCCTCTGGCCGAGATGTTCGGTTACGCGACCGTGCTGCGGTCGTCGACCCAGGGCAAGGCCGAGTTCACCATGGAGTTTGCACGTTACGCGCCGGCTCCGGCCGAAGTGGCCGCCGAGTTGGTTGCCGAATACCAGGAACGCAAGGCCGCAGGAAACAAGTAAACGGGATAGGGTTTCCGGCTGAGGTCGGAGCAGATCAAAGAGGATACCAAGATGGAAAAGAGCATGACTGATCGCAGCCCCGTCCGGATTTTCGAACGCGCCATTGGTGGCGGGCTCGGTGCAGGCAACCTCGGTGTTGTCCTGTCTCGACCCGGTGTCGGCAAGACCGCGTTCATGATTGGCCTGGCGGTTGACCATTTGTTGCAGGGCAAGAAGGTGCTGTACATCTCGACCAAAGAACCCGTTGAGCACATCAGCGATTTCTTCGAGCAGATCTTCCAGTCCACGGCCGAGTCCCTGGGACTTGACGATATCTCCCGGCGGCAGTTGCTGATGGAGCGCAATCGTCACATCCATGTCTACAACCGCAAGACCTTCAGCGTCGAAAAGTTGGAGCAAGCGGTTGGTTTTCTGGATGACGCCATGGACTTCACGCCCACGATGGTGATCATGGACGGCACCCCGCGTTTCGAAAATACCGAAGAGTGGGAGCTGGAGGGCATCCGCAAATTGGCCGCCAAGTGGGGGGCCGAAGTTTGGGCCAGCAGCAACACCCATCGTGATGGCCAGGACATGGATGACCGTGGCGTGCCGACCCGAGTGGCTGAATTCGACAAGCACCTCGATGTGCTGATCGATCTGGTGCCGGCCAAGGAGCATGTCGAAGTCAAGGTGATCAAGGAGCACGACAACCCGGACATCGCCCAGGTCCAGTTGGAAGTCGATCCGCGCACCATGTTGCTGCGCTGGCGGTAGCCGGTCATGGCCGACCTTCAGGTGGCCGATCGACTCGCCCAGGTCCGTGAGAACATCACGGCAGCCTGCGCGCGGGCGGGGCGACCTGAAGGTTCGGTGCAGCTCGTTGCGGTGACCAAACGCATCGCGCTGCCCTTGGTGGTGCAGGCATGTACCGCGGGACAAACACACTTCGGCGAAAATCGCATTCCCGATGCTCTGGATCGCCAACCCCAGTTGAAAAATCTGCTGATTGATGCCGGACTCGACGGCGACCTTCCCGTATGGCATTTCATTGGACACCTGCAAAAGAACAAGGCGAACAAGGCTGCGGGCCGGTTTGCCATGGTTCATGGGGTCGATTCCCTGGAGTTGGCTCAGCGGTTGTCCCGACGTTGCGAGTCCGACGGAACAGACCAGCCCATTCTCCTGGAAGTGAATATTTCGGGTGAGGCCCAGAAAAATGGACTGCCACCTGAAAGGGTGATCGAAGTGGCGGCCGAGGTGGCGGCTCTGCCGCATTTGGAATTGCGTGGGTTGATGGGCATGGCTGCAAGGGATGCTTCGGCTGGCCTTCTGGGTGAAACCTTTGCGCATCTGAGACACCTGTGCGAGGATGCCCGCTCAACGATCGGCTTGCCGCTGCCTGAACTGAGCATGGGCATGAGCGGCGATTACGAGGTGGCCATCGCCGAAGGCGCCACCACGGTGCGTGTAGGCGGCGCCATTTTTGGTCCACGCTTGCCCTGATTCGCTCCCTGAGATTGAGAAGACCTGAAATGACCGTCCACCGGCCAAAATTGGTCCGGAAAGGTGATAGAGATGGGCCTGATAAACCTCGCCTTGGCCGTTTTGAATGTATTTTCCTTCCTGATTTTTGTTAGGGTTGTCCTCAGTTGGGTGAACCCCAATCCTCGTCATGAGGTGCTCTTATGGGTGTTTACCCTCACTGAGCCGGTTTTAGGACCCATCCGGGCCTTGATCCCTTTAAAGGGGATCGACCTTTCGCCAATTGTGGCATGGGTCTTGATAAGGTTCCTGATGAAATTGATTGTCCAGGCCGGTGCCTGATCGGGAATCTTGAATTCTGGTGAGATGAATTCTGCCTCACCACCCGATCCGAAAACCTCCGGCGCTTGAATAACCGGAGGATTGTCCGTTATGAGGATCACACCACTTGACGTCCGCAAGCAGGAATTCAACAAGTCCATGCGTGGCTATGATGGCGACGAAGTTCGCGCCTTCCTGAACACCCTGGCCGACGAATACGAAATCGTTCTGGTGGACAACAAACAAATCCGCGAACGGGTCATGGAGCAGGACGAGAAGATCGCCGACTATCAGAACATGGAGCGCACCCTGCGCGACACCCTGATGACCGCCGAACGCGTCATGCAGGAGACCCGCGAAAACGCCAACCGCGAGGGCGCCCTGATCATTCAGGAGGCCCAGATGAAGGCCAAGGGAATTCTGGAAGAGTGCCGCCTGCGCACGGAAGAATTGCGCCGTGAAATCGTCGGTTTGCGCAAAGAAAAAGAGACCTACCTGGCCCGCTTCCGCGGCCTGGCCGAGGCTCAAATCAACTTCATCGACACCCATGAGAGTGATTTTGAAGACCTGGACAAGCGCCTGGTCGACATCGTCGACACAGTGGTTGCCGATACCAACGCCAAGGTTGCCGCTACGGCGCCAGTGGCCACGGCGGCGACAATGACGGCGGCAGTCCCGACCGTTGATTTTGCCGGAACCGAAGTGGCGCCCGTACCGACGGCTGCTCCGGTGGCTTCGGAAAATGACATCTGGCGTGACTATGATCCGAATCCCGGCGCGGCCGATTCGCACCGCACGGCTGAGCCCCAGGTATCTGAGGAAGAAGTGGCCGGCAGCATCGCAGACCTCGTTTCTGAGTCTCTGGCTGAGACCAATGATGAGTCCGCGGAGCCCGTGGTCGAATCCCGGGATGAGGCGGAAGTAGCCCTGGAATCTCTGTCTGTTGAAGACAGCTTCAATGGCCAGGAAGAGCATGTGCCCACCGAGGCTGCGAATATCTGACCGGTTTCACAGCTAAAAGGTAAATAAAGGGCGGGAATCTGATGATTCCCGCTTTTTCCTTGGTACCCCGCAGGGACCATGTTAATTTGTCCTGTCAGAGAAACTTCGTATTCCAGGCCCGCGGGGGCCCGTATTCAGTGGAGGCCCGTTTTGAGCGACATGTGGACGCAAATCACAGAAGCCACAGCTTTTATCCGTGAGAAGACCGATTTCAAACCCGAAGTCGGCCTGATCCTCGGCACGGGCCTGGGCGAACTGGGCACGCTGATTGAAACCGAGTGCACCATCCCATATGGCGATGTGCCGCACTTTGTGGAATCCACGGCCACCAGCCACGAAGGCAACCTGGTCTTTGGCACGTTGGGCGGCCGCCGCATTGTGGCCATGGTGGGCCGGGTGCACTTCTATGAAGGCTACTCCATGCAGCAGATCACGCTGCCGGTGCGGGTCATGAAGGCTCTCGGATGCAGCGCCTTGCTGATGAGCAACGCTGTCGGCGGCATGGACCCGCAAATGGGCCCCGGCGACATCACCGTCATCACCGATCATATCAACCTGATGGGGGACAACCCCCTGATCGGTTCCAACGACGATCGCCTCGGACCCCGCTTCCCGGACATGTCCGAACCCTACGATCGCGGCTTCATCGCCACGATGGAAGCGGTGGCCCTGGAGGCTCGCGTACCCTTGAAAAAAGCGGTTTACGTGGCGGTGGCCGGACCCAACCTCGAGTCCGGTGCCGAGTACCGTTTCCTGCGCGCCATTGGCGCCGACACCGTGGGCATGTCCAGTGTGCCCGAGTGCCTGGCTGCCACCCACGGGGGCATGAAAGTGATCGGCATGTCCGTCATCACGGACGCCTGTTTCCCCGATGCGCTGAAGCCGGCCAATGTCGAAGAGATCATCGCTGTGGCCAACAGCGCCCAGCCCAACCTGGTGGCCCTGGTGACGGGCTTCCTGGCCAAGGTTGAACTTTAGAATCTGCGAATATTTCGCGACGCTCAAACCTCAAAGGCAAAACGATGTCCAAGGAAAATGAGTCCATGGAAAAGGGAAACCTCTATCCGCCGCTGGCCCGCAAATTTCATGATGCGGAGTCCGAAGCGCTCATCAGCAGCTTCTGGAAAGAGAACCGCACCTTTGAGCGCAGCATTGAGCAACGCGACGGCGCCAAGAACTGGGTTTTTTATGAGGGCCCTCCGACCGCCAATGGCCTGCCCGGTGTGCACCATGTGATGGCGCGTTTGGCCAAGGACATCATGTGTCGCTTCAAGACCATGACCGGACACCGGGTCGTGCGCAAGGC
>JADGEP010000188.1:0-320 GCA_016744275.1 Candidatus Krumholzibacteriia bacterium
GATCAAGGGCAAGGAGAAGGTCTCCCTCGAAGCGTCCAAAAAAGACCTGTCGATAAAGGCCTCGACCAAGAATGTGGAAATCAAGGCCAAGGATGCGGTCAATATCACGGCCGAGGACGCCAACCTGGTGCTGAAAGCCGGCAAGAAAAAGGTGAACGTCGAGGCGGCTGAACAAATATTCCTGAAGTGTGGCAAGGCTACGATTTCCATGGCCAAGTCGGGCAACATTGTGATCAAGGGAGCCAAAGTGAACATCAAGGGCTCCGGCCCGATCACCGTCAAAGGCAAAAAAGTTGAGATGAATTGAGTGGGTCAAATAT
>JADGEP010000188.1:330-7421 GCA_016744275.1 Candidatus Krumholzibacteriia bacterium
GCCGGAGTCATCGTGGGGCATTTGGTTCGCCTGAATTCGGAAGATGGGCCCATGGTCGATTTTCCTGGAAATCCGGCAAACGAGCCGGTCTGCGCCTTGGCCACGGTGCCGCTGAAAACTGAAAATGTGGGTTGTGAGGTGGCCTTGTTGTTTGCCTCTGGGGACCGCGCGCGCCCACTGGTGATCGGTCCGATTTTGGCGGCCCAAGAGGCCCATTCGCACAGCAATTCAGAGGCTGGCCTGAAGGGGCCCATAGCAGCAACCAAAGAGGCCGTCGTTGATGGTGAAACTGTTGTCTTTCAGGCTGAAAATGAAATCGTACTGCAGTGTGGAGAAGCGAGCATCACGTTGACTCGCGCGGGAAAAATCCTGATCCGCGGCAAGTATGTCTTGAGCCGCTCGTCGGGCGTCAACCGCATCAAGGGTGGGTCGATCCAGCTCAATTGAGCTGCAATTCATTATGGAGTTGATCAACAACACAAAATTTGAAGTGGGATTTACGCTGGGTATGGACGCAGAAGCTCGTGAGCGCGTGGTGGTGGTGGCCAAGGGCACTTACGACTTGCCCACGATTGATTGCGAGCCGGACTTGGCGGCCGAACAGTTGCCATTGGTTTTGGCCGATGAGTTCACCGGCGAGCCGGGTTTTTCTGCGACTGTCCATGAGTCTGATTTTGCCCCCTTCAAGCCCCGTTGTGATGTCGTCTTGAATGGCAGTGCCTACGCACCGCAGGGGCATGCAGCAAGGGAGGTGACGGTGGGATTGCGGGTGGCAACCATGCGGAAGTCCTTCAGTGTGGTGGGGCCGCGCACCTGGAAAAAATCGTTAATGTCCGTCAAGCCATCTGACCCGCAACCATTTGTGCAGCAGGCGATTGGGTATGACCATGCCTATGGCGGCCGCGATGTTTCGGCGAAAAATCCGGACAAAGAGAAGTCCTACTTGGACAACCCGGTGGGCACCGGATTTTATCCGCTCACTTCCCGCAGCGATTTGGTGGGCAAGCCTTTGCCCAATAGCAGCGAATTGGGCACGATGATCACCACTCGCAAAGGTAAAAATGCGCCGCAATCCTTTGGCGTCATTGGGCGCAATTTTGCGGCTCGCCATCGCTTTGCTGGCACTTACGATCAGGCCTGGACTGATGAAGTGTTTCCTTTTCTGCCCGTGGATTTTGATCCGCGTTACCACCAGTCGGCACCACCAGAGCAACAAATCGAATATCCACGCGGCGGAGAGAAGGTCGTATTGGTCAATCTCACTTCACAGGGCCGCAATGTGTTTCGTTTACCCACGGTTGAAATACCGGTGCGCTTCACCGATGAGGATGGTCGTCAGAGCAGCTGCGAGGCGGTCATCGATACGGTGATCATCGAGCCCGATATGGGGCGTCTGCTTCTGGTGTGGCGGGCCAGCCTTGCTTTGCGGCGAGATATTCATGAACTCAAACGGTGCGTCGCCGGGCCGTTGGCACAGGAGTAACGTTGGGCGCCATTGCAATTTACAGTTCTGGTATGGTGACCGGTATTGGCGAAAGCAGCGCTGCCAGTTGTGCCGCCATGCGAGCGGGCCTTTCGGGTTTTGCCGAGACCTCATTCGAATTTGGCGGCGGCCCTCTCTTGGGAGCCAGCGTTGCATTCACCTCGGAATTGGAGGGCCGTGAGAAGCTGCGCGTGATGGCGCACGCCGCGATCTGTGAGTGTTTGGCCGCCGAGGAAATTGTCGAATTGAGCACAATTCCGCTGCTCTTGTGCGTGGCTGAGGGCTCACGCCCAGGACGATGCGAAGGTTTGGAAGATGCTTTGCTGTCTGGCATCGCTCAGGAGTGGGGCGAGCAGTGGCATGCGGACTCACGCGTGTATGCCAGCGGTCGAGTTGGCGCCATCCAGGCCTTGGCTGAGGCGCGCCGCTTGATCACTGCCGGTGCGTCGCGATGCCTGGTGGTGGGAGTGGATTCGTACCTGGTGGCCGACACCTTGGTGGCTTTTGATGGGAAACACCGGCTGCTCACCGACGAAAATGCGAACGGATTCATTCCTGGTGAGGCTGCAGGTGCGGTGCTGCTGGGGCCGGTGAAACGCCAGGATGAGCCGCAGTTGATGTGCCTCGGAATTGGTATGGGCACGGAACCAGCGCCCCTCAATTCCGGAGAGCCTTTGCGAGCTGATGGCCTGGTGCATGCCATCAAAGCCAGCTTCGAAGACGGGAACTGTCGCGAAGCGGATGTCGACTTTCGCCTGACGGACAACAACGGGGAAGCCTACGGATTCAAGGAGTCGGCTTTGGCGGCAACGCGGGTTTTTCGCCAACAGAGAGAAGCGTTTGACCTCTGGCATCCTGCCGACAGCATCGGAGAGGTGGGAGCGGCGGTCGTGCCGATTTTGCTGGGCATGATGCTGGCGGCCGTGTCCAAGGACTATGCGCCTGGGCCGGGAGTCTTGTGCCACGTCTCCGGTGATGACGAACAACGCGGCGCAGTCATTCTGCGCCATCGGAAATGGAGCAATGACTGATGGGTAAGGAAGTCTTCGCCAATATGATGGAAATCTCGTGTAAGGCGAGTACGGGCAAAGTAATAGCCGCTTTCCCTGATGTGTGTTTCACCCCGCCGCAAACACCGGCAACGCCGCCGGGAGTGCCGATCCCATACCCCAATACGTCCTTGGCCTCTGATACGGACAAGGGTACGAAGAAGGTCAAGATCAAAGGCAAGGAAGTGGGCATGAAGAACAAGTCGGAGTATAAGAAAAGCTCGGGGGATGAAGCAGGGGCCGCTCCCAAGAAAGGCGTGGTGACCAGCAAAACCAGCGGTAAAGTCTATTTCAATAGTTGGTCGATGAACGTGAAGGTTGAAGGGGGCAACGTCTGTCGCATGTTGGACACCGTGACGGCCAACCATGCGGGATCCATGCCTGGCAATACCCCACCATGGCCGTTTATCGGGCTCATTTCGGTCGGGCTATAACATGACATTGTCCCCGCAGGCAGGAGCCCCACAACCAGGAGTATTGGCATGGGTTGTTTCGCAACATGCCGAAGAAGCCGCATTTCAGTGGTTGCTGCGCGAAAATGCGGCGCAGGCCCCACACTATTCATTGGTGGATCTGGCTGGGCTTGATGACACAGTCACGGCCCACCTCGATGGTCTCTTCCTCGCGCAAGAAGCGGGCTGGAAAATCTGCCGCTCCGAGTTGGACTGGGCCGAGCCGGGCGAGTTGTTTGCCGCTTCCGTCTTGGCTTTCTCCTCGGGACAGGCCGAGCACATCGAGACTGTTGTTGATGCCGCGGTGGCCACAGATGATGCCTCCACCGGACTGGCTTCGGCCCTTGGCTGGTTGCCCTACGATTTGGCCCGACCGCATGTTGAACAATTGCTGCTGAGCGATGAACCGAGGCTTCGCGCCTTGGGGTTGGGGGCCACGGCGTTGCATCGCCAGGATCCTGGCGATTGTTTGCAAGCGGATTTGAATCAATTCAACGAGCTTGTCACCCCAAGGGCCTTGCGGACGGCCGGAGAAATGGGCCGGCAGGATGTCCTGTCTCTGTGTCGGCAACATATTGATTCAGAACACGGAGAAACAGCGTTCTGGGCGGCCTGGTCGACGACGGTTCTGGGGGATAAAACGGCTGCCGAAAGACTGGGGCAGATGGCCACAATCGGAGGCGTTCGGGCGGAAACGGCTTGCGCGATCGCGGCCCGAACCCTCGCTCCTCAGCGGGCTCTGGAATGGCAGCAGGAGTTGGCGGCGGATACGGCGCAGATGCGGCTGGCAATCATTGCCGCCGGCGCCTGTGGTGACCCGCAGCTCATTCCCTGGTTGATTGAAGCCATGTCAGCTGATGAACATGCCCGCATTGCTGGCGAATCATTGGGTTTCATCACCGGCGCGGATTTGGCGTATTTGGAATTGGAACGCGATTGCCCCGAGGGGTTTGAATCCGGGCCGAATGAAGATCCGGCCGATGATGAGGTCGAACTCGACCTTGATGAAGATTTGGCTTGGCCGGCTGCGGAGTTGGTGGGGCCATGGTGGCAAGAGAACAAAAGTCGATTTGATCCAGGTCGCCGCTATTTGGCCGGGGGAAGGTGCGAGCCGGGATATCTGGCCGAGGTGTTGCTCAGAGGTGGCCAACGCCAGAGGGCGGCAGCGGCGTTGGAACTGGTCATGTTGGCGCCTGGGCGTCCTCTTTTTGAAGTGGGCGCACGTGGTGATCGGCAACTCAAACAATTGCAAAAGGGCTGGTGAGGGTGATGAATGCCGTGCGGCAATTGCCAAAGTTTGAACGGTTGAAGGTCAAACCATGATCGGTGAAATCATTGGCAAGTATAAAGTGTCGCAGGCCATCGGCGCCGGCGGCATGGCCACTGTGTTTCTGGCTTCGCACTGTGATGTGCCCAGCCTCAAAGTTGTGCTCAAAAAGCTGACAGACCCGTTGTTGGTCGACCGGTTCAAACGCGAGGCCGACAAGTTGGCAGTGCTGGACGGCCATTCGGGCATTTGTCAGATCAAGCATTTCTTCGAATTCAACGGCGATTTTTTCATTGTCATGGAATACATCGATGGCCCGACATTGGATGAGTTGATCAAGGCTGATGACCCACCGGATATGGACCGGGTATTGCAGTTGGTTCGCTCCATCCTGGCCACTTTGGACTACGCCCACCGCCAGGGCATCGTGCACCGGGATATCAAGCCCACCAACATCATGGTGGACCGTATCGGTCAGGTGAAAATCATCGATTTTGGTGTGGCGAAGGGCGCCACTGACCCCGACCTGACTCAGGTGGGCACTTCGCTGGGATCGCCGCGCTATATGGCTCCCGAGCAGTTCAATCCGCAGGGTGCTGTTGATTGGGTGCGGTGTGATCTGTATGCGGTCGGGATGACGCTTTACTACATGCTGACCCACACGCTGCCCTTTCAAGGCAGCAACATCTATGAAGTTTGTGATGCGAAACGGACTCAGGATGCGCCGGCGCCCAGCCTGGTCAACCCTTCAATTCCCGCAGCGCTCGATGCGGTGGTCTTGAAGGCGATGGCTCGCGAGCCGGAATCCCGATACGCCACGGCGGCAGAGATGGACGCCGATTTGCATGGCCTTGGTGCGGCTCCAAATGGAGTGCCGGATATGAATCAAGGCGACCGCACGATGGTCATGGGCGATGGGCGCGGAAACGCCTCGAACCTGACGATGAGTATCCGGCCTGGCGCGGCAGCGGCTCAGGTGACCACGCCGGAACCCCATTCTGAGGCGACTGCCGTATCGACGGCGATGTCTTCTCCGACCATCGCGGCACCTGGAGACCCGTCCGGTGCTCATCAACAAGCCGCAGCTTCAAAAAGCCGCCGTCCGTTGTGGATGGCTGCAGGCCTGGCAGTGGTGGCGGCGGTGGTTATTGGCGGCCTGATGATATCCCGCACCGGGGACGAGCAATCCGCACCGGTGTTCGCTCTGGAGGCGCCAGTTCTCATGGAACCCACCAGTGGCAGCTCTTTGACGGCCAGACCTGATTTCTTCACGTGGCAAGTTCAGGGCGATTCCTTGGCGGCATTCACCTGGCAGTGTTCCCAGGATCCCAATTTCAGCGAATTGATCGCCGAAGAGGAGCAAGTTGGCGGACGTTTGAGCCTGGATCGGGTATTGGGCGACGGGGTCTACTTTTGGCGGGTGCGCGCCGGGGCAAAATCGGCGCGAGATACCATGTGGTCTGTTGCGAGCTCTTTCAGCGTGAAAAAACCGCAAGAAATCCCCACCCAAAGAGACACCAGCCAAAAGCCACCCACAACCAGGCCTGATCCGCCCCGTGACGAACAGCCAAAGCCGGTTTTGACCGGTTCTGCGCTGATTGGCGCCCGAATGAACGGGGTGGCGGTCATTGCTGACGGAGCCCTGATCGTCAACGGCAAGCGCCGCAGCTTTCATTTTCCAGAGACTCTGACACTTCCGGCAGGTGAGCATACAATTATTGCCGTTTACGTGTATAATGGGAAAGAGGTCAAATCTACTCGGAAAATCTCGATTGCGAGTAATGAGCGTCAAACACTCATTCTGGACTTCGATGCCACTGATTGAACATGCGCGCGGGGGTGCGTTGATTGATCACCATTCAACAGGAGAAAACCATGTTCACTGTAGACGGAATCCGTCGCCCCTTGGTTGGGTGCGCTCTCGTTGTTTTATTCTCGTTTTGCGGAGGCCTGACTGTAGCCTCGGGTCAAGACAGTGTCGCGGACAATATAGCCGTGGCGATCAACCATTACGCCTCCCTGGATTTTGACGCCGGGATTGACGTCGCATCGGCCCAACTCAGCCGGCGCGATTTGACACCTGCTGATCGTGCGGCTGTCTATTCAGTGCTCAGCATGATCCACTATGCCCAGGGGCAGAAATCCCACGAGGTGGCCTTCGAATATCTGGACAAGATCATGGATGTGGGCCCCTGTGTGACCCACTTGCCCTTTGAATATTGGCCGCAAAATCTGCGTGACCGCTGGTACGGCATGCTCCAGGCCAGCGATCAAATGGTCTGTGAGATTGATGCCGACCCGGCCATCCAGACCATTGCGATCATGGAGTTCGACAACTTTTCGGTCGGAAAATACCAAGAAGAATTGGGCTACATGACCAAGGGGTTGAGTGACTTCTTTGAATCGGATTTTGCCGCCTTGGACAATTTGAAGGTCGTTGAGCGCGACAAGATTGATTTCATACTCAAGGAAATCGCTTTGTCGAAAGAGGGAGCGGTGGACCAGGCGACCGCCGTCCAGGCGGGCAAGCTGCTTGGGGCGCAGATCATGGTATTTGGCAGCGTGATGCAGATGGACCGCAAAAACGCACGGATGATCGTTAAGGCGGTCAAGGTTGAGACCTCTGAAATTCTCGCCACCGCCGAGCGCACCGGCAAGCCTGAGTTCTTCACCATGGAGCGCGAATTGGTCGCCGAGTTGGCCGAGAAGCTCGACATGGAATTGAGCCCAGAGGGTGAAAAGAAGCTGAAGGCCGATACGACCGAGGATAACGATGCTGCTGGCCTGTATTCCCGCGGACTTTACCACGTGGACCAGTACGAATACGCCAAGGCCTTTGA
>JADGEP010000189.1 GCA_016744275.1 Candidatus Krumholzibacteriia bacterium
GGGCTGCACCAGTGCTCTTTCAGCGAATACATGAACGAATTGCCCAATCCCACGTGCGCCTCCATGGTGACCTTGGCGCCGCTCAAGGGATATTCCCTGATGCACTTGGACCTGGGCATGTGTTTCGTCTTCATGAAGAAACTCATGGGTGGGGCGCCCGTTTCCGAAGACACCGTGCGGGAATTCACGGAGATCGAACGGGGCATCAACGCCGGACTGGTGGAGAGATTCCTGGAGATCTTCCGCAAAAGCGCCACCAAGCTGGTGCAATTGGACCCGGGCTTTGTCTCGCTGGAGAACAATCCGAACTATCTCAGTGGCATCGCCGAAGGCGAGGCGCTGGTGATCATGAAATTCCAGGTGAAACTCGACACGGTCGAAGGGCCCGTCGAAATCGCCATGCCGTTGTCGGCCTTTGGGCCGGTGCGCGACAGTTTTGACCCCGAGGACGCCATCGAATTGCGCACGGGTGATGAACTGAGAGACGACCGCCGTAAGATCCTGGATATGGTGCGGACGACCGGAAGCGAAGTCGTTGTCAATCTTGGAGAAATCGGCTCAAACCTCGAGGAAATCCTGAATATGTCCGTCGGTGACCTGATCCACCTGCCCCAAGCGGTGGACGCCCCATTGACGGTCCATGTCGAAGGACAGGAAGCCTGGCTGGGTGACGCCGGGCGCATCGGGCAGCATCGGGCCATCAAGCTCATACAGCAGTTGAACAAGGAGTAACCGCACATGTCCATCGATGAAACCATCACTCCCGGAGACCAGGCCGTCGCCACGGCAGACGCAGGCAGCGGGTTGGATATGGAATCTGAATCCCTTTTGGAAGATCTCAGCAGTGAGGTGGGGCAGTCCGGCAATCTGGATATGTTGCTGGATGTGAACCTGAAAATTTCGGTCGAGTTGGGCCGGGCCCAGCTGAAATTCCGCGATGTGTTGAACCTGTCGACCGGATCGGTTGTGGAATTGGGGCGCCAAACCAGCGAACCGGTGGATATCCTGGTCAATGGGGCTTTGTTGGCCTCTGGTGAAGTGGTGGTCATCGACGACCATTTTGCGGTGCGCATCACCAAGCTTTTGAATCGCATCGAACGCCTGAAGCGGGTGCTCTGATGAATTTGGGCTCAGGCATGCTGGCCGCCGTCACCGCCGATACGACTTTTGCCGGCAGCGGCATGTCGTGGTGGCAAACCATCGGCGGGTTGCTGGTCGTATTTGGCTTGCTGATGGTGAGCCTGAAGCTGCTGGGAAAATTGAATCGCCGTCAGGGCGGGGCCGAGGCGAACGTACTGACCGTATGGCCCTTGGGTCCCAAACGAGAAATTCAGGTGCTGCGCCTGGGCGATGACGTGCACTACATCTATCGCCACGAGAACGCCATGGTCTTGCTCAAGCAAGAGCCCCTGGTGGAGTTTGAACGGACCCGTGCCGCGACGGTACAGGGTCCTGAAACCGCCGGTTGGAAGCGTTTCTTCCCCAACGGGTTGCCCTTTCCCATGTCGGCGGCAAAATCTGCCGGTCCTGCACCGGACTTGACCAGTTCCTGAACGATTCCCTGCCAACAAAACTGCTGACCAACCCGCGCACTCCCTGAAGTGGCGGGTTTTGCATTTTCACGTATTCCATAACACGCATTACTGCAGTAGGTTACCGAGCGTAAAGCGCGCGCGCCGGATTGGGTTTCGTGGCACGGCCATTGCCTATCCGAAACAGAGGACCGGCCGGCTCACCGGCAAAAACCGCCTGTTTTCGGAAAGAAGAAGCTCTTGCTGCAGAAACCCTTCACCACCGCGAGTTGTACGGCACGTTGGGCCTTCGTCCTGGTGCTGATGTTTGTGACTGCGGCCAGCGGGCCGTCGTTTGCTCAAACCGACGACGCGGCAACGAGCGCCATCGCGCCCATTGATCTGACTCCACCGGCGTCCGCTCCGATCACCTTGACCCTCGAAGGTGCCACCGGTCCCGAAGGCATGGATTCGGCCCTCAAGATTTTAGTACTGATGACGGTGCTCTCGCTGGCCCCGGCCTTTCTCATCCTGCTGACCAGTTTCACGCGCATCGTGATCGTCCTTGGTTTTCTGCGGCAGGCCATTGGCGCCAATCAGGCTCCAAATAACCAGATCATCATTGGCTTGGCTTTGTTTCTGACGCTTGTGGTCATGTCCCCAACCCTGACCGAAATGAATACCACGGCCATCCAGCCGTTCATGAACGAAGAAATGAGTCAGGAAGAGGCCTTTGCCAAGGTGCAGATCCCGCTGAAGGAATTCATGCTCAGCCAGGTGCGTGAGAAGGATGTTGCCCTGTTTTTGGACCTGACCAATACCGAAGCCCCGGACGAGCCCACGGCCCTGCCCATGTTGGTAGTCGTGCCCAGCTTTGTCCTGAGCGAGCTGAAGACCGCCTTCCAGATGGGCTTCATTCTCTTCATTCCCTTTTTGATCATCGACATGGTTGTCGCTTCAGTCCTGATGTCCATGGGCATGATGATGCTGCCGCCAGTGCTGATCAGTCTGCCGTTCAAGATCTTGCTTTTTGTGCTCGTTGACGGGTGGTTCCTGGTCGTCAAATCCCTTGTACAGGCCTTCCAGTAGGCGCGAAAGGATTCCGCAATGACCGCAGAAACAGTCATCGAAATCGGCCAGTACGCCATGCGCACCGTGATTTTTGTCGCCGGGCCCATGCTCCTGGCCGGCATGGTCGTGGGTCTGGCCATCAGCATTTTCCAGGCGGCCACCCAGATCAATGAAATGACCATGACCTTCGTGCCCAAAATTCTCACGGTATTTGTGGTGCTGATCCTCAGCTTGCCGTGGGCGATCAGCCAATTGACCGGTTTCACTGAAGCGATGTTTGCCCGCATCGCCAACATGTAGCTCCTGGAGTCGTTGTGCAATTCGATCTGGACATCACCCTCATGGCCATCACCGCAGCGCTCTTTGTGCGCTTTGTGGTGCTCATGGGAACCTTGCCCATTCTGGAGATGCGCTCTTTGCCACCGCTGTGGCGGGTGGCCATGGCCTTCTGTTTTGCTGCCTCTCTGGCGCCGGCCGTCAAAGACGCCGTACCCATCGGAACAGTGGATCTGCGCTGGACGGTGCTGCTGATGGAGGTGGTCCGTTCGTTGGTGATCGGAGCGATGATCGGTTTCACAATCAACCTGCTGTTCACTGCCGTGCGCCTGGCCGGTTCAGTGGCCGGCATGCAAATCGGTTTTTCCATCGTCAACTCTTTTGACCCGATGACCATGTCCCAGGTTTCGATCATCAGCCAGCTCTACTACATCCTGACGATCATGCTCTTTTTCACCACGGGGGCGCATCAGATTCTCGTCGGGGCCATGTTCCAATCGTGCGTCGCGCTGCCGCCTTTTGGCACCATGGACGCCTCGGGAGGGGCTTGGTTTTTGCTGAAAGAGTTCAGCACCGTGTTTTCAACCGGCGTGCGAATCGCCGCACCGGTGATCGTGGTCTTGCTCTTGGTGAGTGCTTCGATGGGTGTAATCGTCAAGACCGTACCCCAGCTGAACGTGCTGGTAGTGGGGTTTCCGGTCAAAATTGGCGTGGGCCTGATCACGTTTGGCATGTCGCTGGTGTTCTTCAAAACCGTGACGCTGAACATGATGGGCGGCATGCAGGACCAGCTGGCCAAGGTGCTGCTGGCCATGCGCTGACCGCAAACTGGCAAACGAATGGGCACCTGCCCTTTGATTGAAATTGTGTGCCCGAAACTGATAAAAGAGGAGGTGAGTGATGGCAGACGGCGAAACTGGCGAAAAAACTGAAGCAGGAACTGGTAAACAGCGTGAAAAAGCCCGCGAAGAAGGAACCGTAGCAAAGAGCCAGGAAGTCAGTTCGGCCATCCTGCTGCTCGTAGGCATGACCATCCTCGTCGCCGGTGGCGCTCATTTTTCGCGTGTCCTGGGGGAGAACGCCTCTTATCTGTTCAGCCAGGCCCACATCCTGGCGCCCAGCAACCAATTCGGAATCCGCGAACTGATGAGCAACAACATGCAGGTCATCGGTATCGCCTTGGCTCCGTTGTTGACCGGTGTGCTGATCGCCAGCATCGCCGCCAACGTGATGCAGGTGGGTTTCAAGATCACACCCAAATCGCTGGAATTCAAAGGCAGCAAGTTGAATCCCATTGCCGGCATGAAGAAATTTTTCCAGGCGACGGTGTATTTCGACCTGGGCAAGAACCTGATCAAGATTGGTCTCATCTCAGTCCTGGCCTACTACACGATCAAAGGTGTGATGGATCAAGTGGTGTCGATGCCGCTGCTGAGCCTGCCTGCGGTCGTTTCATTCGCCAAGGTGATCTTCATCAAGCTGATGGCCAAGTTGCTATTCCTCATGGCCGTGATTGCGGTGTTCGATTGGTTTTGGCAGAAGCACCGCTACGAAGACAACATCAAGATGACCAAACATGAGGTCAAACAAGAGAGTAAGGATGTCGAGGGTGATCCGCAGATCAAGGCCCGTATCCGCAATATGCAGTTTGAAATGTCCCGCAAACGCATGCTCGCCGACGTGCCCACCGCCGATGCGGTGATCACCAACCCGACTCACTTTGCCGTGGCGATCAAATACATCGCCGGGCAAGCGGCGCCCATCGTGGTGGCCAAAGGACAGGACAATATTGCCCAGATCATCAAGAAGATCGCACGCAAGCACCGCGTGCCCGTGATCGAAAACAAACCGCTGGCACGAGGGCTCTATGCGCAGGTCGAGATCGGGAATCCCATTCCCGAAAGTCTCTTCCAGGCCGTGGCTGAAGTGCTGGCCTACGTCTACCGACTCAAGAAGGCCTGATAGGGCCGCAGGAGAACGAAGTTGTCGCAGGAGAGAGCCATTGACCGGGACCTGATTTTGGCCAACAGTAATCTGTTGAGCGCCGCGGCGGTGCTCTCCATTTTGGGCCTGATGGTGATCCCCGTGCCTGGAGTCATGTTGGACCTGATGCTGACCTTCAGTATCTCGTTCTCGGTGACGGTACTGCTGGTGGCGCTGTACCTCAAAGAACCTCTGCAGTTCAACGCATTCCCCTCCCTGTTGCTGATCCTGACCCTGATGCGTCTGTCATTGAACGTCGCTTCAACGCGTTTGATCCTGAGCAAGGGCTCGGCAGGCCAGGTGATCCAAAGCTTTGGCGACTTTGTGGTCGGCGGAAATTACATCATAGGTGTGATCGTTTTTATCATCCTGGTGCTGATCAACTTCATGGTGATCACCAAAGGATCCGGACGCATCGCCGAAGTGGCTGCCCGCTTCACTCTCGATGCCATGCCGGGCAAGCAGATGGCCATCGATGCGGACCTGAACGCAGGCATGATCACCGAGAAGATTGCGCGCAAACGCCGCGACGAAATTGCCCGCGAAGCCGAATTTTTTGGCGCCATGGACGGTGCCAGCAAGTTCGTCAAGGGCGATGCAGTGGCCGGCATCATCATCACCGTGGTCAATATCGCCGCCGGTTTCATCATCGGCATGGTGCAAATGAACATGCCGGCCAGCGAGGCCCTCAGTCGTTTTACGATCCTGACGGTGGGCGATGGCCTGGTGAGTCAGATCCCAGCCTTGCTGGTGTCAACCGCAGCCGGTTTGGTGGTCACTCGTTCGAGCGGCTCATTGAATCTGGGCCAGACCCTGACTCTGCAGATTTTCCGCCAACAAAAGGCCTTGTACCTGGCCTCCGGCGCCATGGTTGTCTTTGCACTCATACCTGGGCTGCCAACGGTTCCGTTCCTGTCCTTTGCTATTGTCACGGCTGTGGTGTCCTACTTC
Organism: Candidatus Krumholzibacteriia bacterium; assembly: GCA_016744275.1. Lineage (GTDB taxonomy): Bacteria > Krumholzibacteriota > Krumholzibacteriia > LZORAL124-64-63 > LZORAL124-64-63 > JAGRNP01. The sequence goes on from JADGEP010000189.1 coordinate 5,793, forward strand.
ATGGGCAAACGCGTGAACAATTATGACGAGGCCGAAATCGCCCTGGATGAAGCGGATATCTCGGCAGAAGAAACGGTCGCCGAAGAACCTGAGGGCATCCGTAGTGAAGATCTATTCGTACTGGACAAATTGGAACTGGAAATCGGATACGGCCTGATTCCTCTGGTTGACGAAGCGCGCGGTGGCGACCTCCTGCACCGGGTGGGAAATATCCGGCGCCAGGTGGGCAACGAATTGGGCATCTTCATTCATCCAATCCGCGTGCGGGACAATCTGCAACTGGGCGCCCAAGACTACGTGATCAAACTCAAGGGTGTGGAAATCGCGCGCTCTGACCTGATGCCCGACCGCCTGCTGGCCATGAGCACACGTCCTGATACCGGCGAGATCGATGGGTTGCCGACCACCGAACCGGCCTTCAACCTGCCGGCCGTCTGGATCGAAAAAGACCAGAAGGCCAATGCCGAAATCGAAGGCTTCACCGTGGTGGAACCCGCGGCCGTGCTGGCGACCCATCTGTCGGAGGTCGTGCGCGGTCACGGCGATGAACTGATCAGCCGCCAAGACGTGAAAGACATGTGCGAATCGATCCGGGAATTCGCGCCCAGCCTCATTGAAGATCTGATCCCGGACAAAGTACCCGTCAACACCCTGCACAACGTGCTGCGGGCGATGTTGCACGAACGCATTCCGGTCAAGGATATCGTGACAATCCTCGAGACCCTGGCCAACTACACCGCCGCTGGGATGGGCACCGACTATCTGGTCAGCAAGGTGCGCGAGTCTCTCAGCCGTTCGATCACCGCGTTGTACACCGAACCCGATGGCCAGATGCACGTGGTCTCGTTGCACCCGGAAACCGAAGCAGTCCTGATGCAGTCCACGCGCGAATCAGAGAACGCCGGCGGTGTCGTGCTCGATCCGTATTTCACCCGCAATTTCCTGGGCAACCTGGAGACCGTCTTGCGCACGGCCTATGCCAGCGGTCCGCCGCCGGTTCTATTGGTGCCCACTCCGATTCGTCTTTTTGTCAAGCGGCTCATCGAGCCCACTTACCCCAACTTGGCCGTGATGGGTTACACCGAAGTTTCGTCTTCGGCGAAGATCCACTCGGCAGGAACGGTGGTGACCAATGCGATCCCACAGGAACAGCAAGCCCAAGGTTGATGGCGCTCCGGTTGTCGTGTCTGCCAACACCTTGAAAGAAGCCCATGCGATCGTGCGTGAGGAATACGGCGAAGACGCCATTATTCTGGGCACGCGCACTGTCAATCAGCGGCAGGAACTGGGCCTCGGCCATGAACGCCAGGTTCAGGTGACCGTCCAGATGCCGGGGGCCTCCATGCCCGCGACCTCTTTGGGTCGTCGGGGAGGACCGGGCGCCTTGGACCGCATCCTTGCGGGCCATACCGAATCGGCCGCACCGGTGGACAACGTGGGTGAGGAAATCGAGCGCGAAGTCAATCGCATCGAAGAATTGGTTGCGGCCATCGCCGAAGACCACGCCCGGTTGTCGAAGCTGCGCCTGCCGCACTGCGACAATCCCCTGGCTGAAACGCTCATCGAAAACGGCGCCACCGGCGAAGCCGTCAACACTCTTCTGACC
>JADGEP010000018.1:0-9194 GCA_016744275.1 Candidatus Krumholzibacteriia bacterium
CTGGTGGAGCTGGCCGGAAAACCGTGGCTGATGGATGTGGGGTTTGGGGCTGGGGGATTGCGCTGCCCCCTGCCACTGGTAATGGACCGGGTGGAAGAGGGGCACGGCTGGGCGTTCCGGTTGGTGAAGCATGAAATCTGGGGCACCATGATGCAGACCCGTGGCCAGCGGGAATGGATGGACAGCTACAGTTTTGATCTGTCGCAGGTCACTCCGGCCGACATTGCTGTGGGCAACCATTTCACTTCGACTGCTCCGGCCAACAAATTCGTGACCACTCGAATTGCGAGCCTGCCATTGCCTGATGGGCGCGTCAGCTTGCGGGATTTCACGTTGACCCGGCACGATGAGTCGGGAAAATCGCAGATGAGTGTGCCATCTGGCGGGGCGTATCTGGAACGATTGAGAGCAGATTTTGGCATCGAATTGGACGCCCGGTACGAAGACCTGCGGGCTCTGGTTCCTGCTGAATGATTGGATCCCCGATTTTCCTATACTCAGCCTCAAAAACCCTTATTTTAGGCAAAGAGGATATTTCCCATGGATGATGTGCGCACATTCTCCGGCACGCTCATCGCGGATCTGGTATTGCCTCAGGCGCGGTCTCTGAAAGAGCGCCGGGCGCCGCAACGAGCGTTGGTGCAGAAGTTGAAGAACCACGACTTTGCGGTGGCGCAGGTGGGGCCGCCCGATTTGGTACAAAGGCTATTCTTGGCCATTACAGCCGTTTCGGGCAGCGAATCTCTGCTGGAAGAACTGCTGGATGGTGCTGAGCGTCTCCTCTTTTCTTCAGGTTTCGAAGTGGGGGAAGTCCGCCGCATGATCGATGTTGACTCTTTTTATTCGGGACGCTAGACCGATCTGGGCCCCATGAACCGGAGATTCTTTGAAGACACCTCGCTTGATCGACCTCAGCCACGCCATCGTCTCGGACATGGCCCAATGGCCCGGTGACAACCAACCGCTGAAGGTGAATCGAATCAGTATGCACGGCGAAGGCAGCCACATGAGCAGCGGCCTGGAGTTTGGTTGTCATACCGGCACCCATATCGACGCCCCGCTGCATTTTTTGGATGGCGCGCCCGGGATCACCGACCTGCCTTTGGATCACTTCATGGGGTCAGCTTTGGTGATCCGTTGTGGTGATGGTGAAAAAGTGGGAGAGTTGGGCCCGGATTTGCTGGATGGCCGGGACCTGGCCACGGTCGATTTTGTGCTCTTCGATACGGACTGGTCCCAGCATTGGGGAACCGCGTTGTATTACAGCCGTTGGTCGCACCTGTCGCCGGCCTTGGCCGAGCGCTTGGCTCAGGCAGGGCTCAAGGGCGTGGGCCTGGATACTCCCAGCCTGGACGGTTTTGGTGGCCACATTGCCCACGACATCTGTGCTCCGGCCGGCATGATCAATATTGAGAACCTGACAAACCTGGCGGCGGTGCCTGACGAGGGTTTCACCCTGCAGGTCTTGCCCTTGAAGTTGGACCAAACCGAAGCGTCGCCCGTGCGGGCGATCGCCATGTTGGAGAAGTGAGCGGTGGCGCTGATTGATATCCTGATATTCGGTCTGGGATTGGTGCTGCTTATCGGCGGTGCCTGGGTTCTGATATCCGGTGGCACGCGGGTGGCTGCGGTGCTGGGCATTCCGCCGGTCGTGGTCGGATTGACGGTCGTGGCTTTTGGCACCTCGGCCCCGGAACTGTTCGTCTCACTATTGGGGGCGATGCAGGGATCGACGGGCTTGGTCCTGGGCAATGTGATTGGTTCGAACGTGGCCAATCTGGGTTTGATCCTGGCCGTCGCGGCCCTGACCCGGCCGGTGATTGTCGAGCAAGGGCTGTCTCGCAATGAAGTGCCATTCATGTTGGTCGCTTCGCTGGCCTTTGGCGCCATGGTCTGGGACGGCAACCTGAGTCGCCTGGACGCGGGCATTCTGGTGGTGGGTTTTGGACTCTTCATGTTCTGGACCTTCCGCAACCGGGAGCGTGGCACCGTCGTGCCGGTGCCCGATGAGAATCCGGTACCCGTGCCCGCCGAGAACCGCAGCCGTGAATTGACGGTCGGCACGGGCTTGGTCATTCTGGGGATCGGTGGATTGGCCGGCGGCGGGCATTTTATCGTCGATTCGGCCGTGCGCATTGCCGTGGGGTTTGGCATTTCCGAAACGGTGGTGGGCCTGACGATGGTGGCCATTGGCACCAGTTTACCCGAGCTGGCCACCACCATTGTGGCCGCGGCGCGGGATGAAGACGATCTGGCCCTGGGCAATATCGTGGGTTCGAATTTGTTCAATATCCTGGCGGTAGCCGGCCCTGTGGGACTCATTTGGGGGCTGGATGTCGAAGGGCCTCAAACGCCGCTGGCCCACGTGATGTTTAACCCTTCGGCGAATCAATTGCAGCTGCTGAGCATGATCCTGTTGGCAATCCTGGTTTTCGCCATGATCATATTGGGTAGGGGCCGCATCGGCCGAAAGCGCGGTTTTTCCCTGCTGGTTACGTACGTGCTAATCATGATCATCTGGACAACCTGAAAGGCGAGCGACGCAGCCCATGCCTGACAACAAGACGCGCGCCAGTCATTTGGCGGCCCGGCGCCGGCCGGGATCCACAACCAAACCCTGGTACCCAGCCAAGCCCATGGGGTTGGCCCGAGCCCTTTTAAAGGCCGGATATGGTACGAGGCGCCAGACCGAAGAGATGGTCGTTCAGGGGCGGGTGCGCTTGGGAGACAAGGTCGTGACCGACCCGCGACATATGGCCGACGTTGGCGCGGAGATCTATCTCGACGGGGACATTCTGCAACGCTTGGAATTGCGTTATTTTGTTCTGCACAAGCCGTTGCGGGTCGTGTGTGCGAAGGCCTCGACGCCTGGGCACAAGCAGGTCGAAGAGTTGTTTGCTCCTGGCATCGTTGGTCTCGCGGTGGCAGGCCGGATGGACGGCAAGACCACGGGGATGATTCTGTATTCCAACGATACCCAGTGGAACAACATGGTCTCGACGACAACGGGATTGGAACAAGAGTACCGCATTCAGGTTGAAGGGGAATTGTCGGACCTGGAAATCAGCGTCATGACTGCCGGGGTGCATTTGCCCACACTGGGGCTCTTTAGGCCGCAGACAGTACGCATCGTGGAGATACTCAACGGGCACACGGTGGTGAACATGACCGTTCGTGAGGGAAAAATCCGCCAGGTGCGTCGCATGCTGACAACCTTGCGGCACAAGGTGACGATGGTGCGGCGCGTGCGTATTGGTGATATCCGTTTGGGCGATCTCTCAGTGGGGTCGCAGCGGGAATTGAGCAATCCCGAGATCAATTCGATTCGAGAGATTCACGCCGCGGAGTTGCGCAACAAGAACGGTTCCGGCGGCGCTGGAGGCTGAAGATGTTGAATGAGATCATTGCCGTGGCCTCTCCCAATCTGATGGCGGTCAGCCTTGTGGTCGCGGTCCTTTTGCTGGTGGTTCAGTCTGTCCGGTTGCGACATCGGGAAAAGGAATTTGCCGTTGCGACCGAGGCGCTGTTGGCTCGCGAAGAGTTGGCGACTTTGGGACGCCTTATGGCCGGGATTGCTCACGAATTGAACACCCCGCTGGGAGCGGTGAGTTGTTCGGTGGGCACGCGACAAAAAGCGGTGGCGATGATCGATGAGGCAGCGCTGGGGCTATCTGACCCCGATGCTGATCACGCGGCCCATTTGGCGCGGATCCAAAAGGCCCTCAAGGCACTGCATGGCACCGACCCTGTTCTGGGTGAGGCGCTCACTCGTACCAACCAACTCATTCGCGAACTGCGCCTGGCGGGGCGCGGTGAAGAAGAATCGCCCCAACCGGTCGATGTGAATTCAATTGTCGAGGGCACCTTGTTGCTCTTGCAGCATGAATTGAAAGCCGCAGTCGAGGTGAAGCTGGCCCTGGGTGAGGTGCAACCAGTGAAGGGTTGGCCGGGCCCGCTGGGTCAGGTGCTGTTGAATCTGATTTTGAATGCTCGCCAGGCCGTGGGCGAAGAAGGCATCGTCACGGTCACTTCATTCATGGAGGGCGACAAGGTCGTCGTTGAGGTGGCTGACAACGGGCCGGGGCTGCCTACGGGGTGTGCGGAAAAGCTTTTCAAGGCAGGCTTCACCACCAAGGATGCCGACAACGGCACAGGACTGGGGCTGTTCATCGTGCGTAAAATCGTGGCGCGTCATCAGGGCCAGATCGCGGCCAGCAATGGTGCCGATGGTGGAGCGGTCTTCCAAGTCACCTTACCGACAACCCAGCCGACAACCCAGCCGACAACCCGGCCGGCCAGTGGAACTGACGCCAACTGATGCCATCGCTGAACGGAACCCTGCTGGACCTGCGGCCCGGCGAACGCAAAGTGGCCCTCCTGATGGGGGCCAACTATTTTCTGCTGTTGCTGTTCTATTATCTGCTCAAGCCGGCTCGCGATTCTCTCTTTTTGGTGGAACTCGATCCCAGCCATCTGCCCATGGTGTACATGTTGACGGCGTTGATCGCCGCACCGGTCACTGCCGCCTACGCGCGGGCGGGTATGAAGCGGCGGTTGGATCGGTTGATTGCCCTGACGACCGCTATCTTGACCCTCAACCTGGTGGGGCTTTACTGGCTGATCCCTCTGGGCAACCAGTGGATCGTCTACTTCTTCTACAGTTGGGTGGGTGTGGCAGGAGGGCTGACCACCAGCCAATTCTGGTTGCACGCCAACGGAGTCTACGATGCGGCTCAAGCCAAGCGGGTGTTTCCCATTTTGGGCCTGGGCGGAATCGCGGGGGCATTCACCGGCGGCGAGATCACCAGCTTTCTGGTGCAACGAATGGGGTTGGCGACCCAGGACCTGTTGCTTGTCAGCGCAGCGGTCCTGGCCCTGGCCGGTGGGCTGGGGTGGCTTGCCTGGCGCGAAAACATGGCGGGCCGTGAGGCCATTCCCGAGCAAAACCTCGAGGGCGAGTCGCCGGATTCCGACATCCGGGGCATTGTCATGTCGATACTCCGCTCCCGGCACCTGACCCTGACGGTGGGCATCATTTCCCTGACCGTGATGACCGCCAGTTTTGTCGATTTCCAATTCAAGACCGTCAGTTGGCAAGCCTATCCAGACGGAGCCGATTTGACGGCATTCCTGGGCCGATTCTATGGCCGGATGAGCCTCGTTTCATTGCTGGTCCAGATTTCCCTCGCCCCGCGCCTGATCCGTTGGTTTGGTGTCGGCAGCACGTTGCTGGTTCTGCCGGCGATGCTGATGGGAGGGGCGGTGGTGATGTTCGTGATGCCCGGCTTGTTGGCGGGAATGATCTTACGCGGCGGCGATTTTACCCTGAAATACAGCCTGGATAAAACCAGCCGGGAATTGCTCTTTTTGCCCATACCGCTGGCCTTGAAAAAGCGGACCAAGGTATTCATCGACATGTTTGTCGACCGTTGGGCTCGCGGCCTCGCCGGTGGCCTGCTCCTTTTGGCGACCGCGGTTTTGAAGTTGGATCTGCACGGCATTGCCCTGGTGACCTTGGTCTTGTTGGCGATCTGGCTGGTGCTCGCCATTTTGATGCGCCGGGCTTACGTCGACTCATTCCGCGAAGCCCTTTCCCGGCGGGAAATCGATGTGCGCGATTTGCGTGTGCGCATTGATGACTCCAAGACTCTGGAAGTTTTGACAACCTCACTGAGCAGCGAGCACCGGCGCGAAGTTGTCTATGCCCTGGACATGCTGCAAGGGATTTCGGCCGCTTCATTGGCTGCTGCGGTGCGGCCTTTGTTGGCTTACCGCTGGCCGGATGTGAGGCAACGGGCCGTATCCATTTTGGCGGCCAACGCTGAGGAGGGCGACGTCGAGCTCGTGCGCCCGTTGCTGAGTGATACGAATTTGGAGACCCGGGTGGGGGCGGTGGCTTTTCTGAGCGCCTATGAGGGAACAACCGAAGCGCAGGGGGAATTCCTGGCTGAGTTGTTGCAGGAGAATGGTTCGGTACGCAACGCGGTGGTGGCTTTTATTGCTCGCCCTGAAACCGACTCGGTGCACCGCTCTCTGGTTGACCGACAGGTGGTCGAAGCGATTCAGCGGTGCGGCGAAACCGAAGGATGTGAAGGGCGCCGGGTTTTGGCGCGCCTGCCTTGGATGCCCACTGGTTGCGGCACCGAATTGTGGGACTCCCTGTTGGGTGATGAAGATCCCTTGGTGGTCGAGGCCGCCATGGCTGGCGTGGGCATGCGTGGGGACCGGGAACGGGTCGGTTGGCTGCTTGAAAAACTGGCGCATCCGATGTTGCGAATCCACGCGAGGGCGGCGCTGGCCGCCATGGCCACCAATGAACCTCAGATCATTGACGAATTGGAATCCTTTCTGGACGACGGCACCCGGCCGGATCGGCAACGTGCCGAAATTCCCCGGGCTCTGGCCATTGTACCTCACCAACAAAGCGTCGACGTATTGGTGCGCCGGTTGACGACCAGGGAACCGAACCTGCGCTACGCGGTGCTCAAAGGCCTGGGCAAATTGCGATCCGGATATCCGGGCCTGGTCTTCGACAGAGAAACAATTTCCCGCGAGACGTGCCTGGAGGCGGGCCGGTACATTCAACTGGCGCAGGTGGGCACGTTGTTGCCTGACCAGGGACCGTCCGGCAAGCTGCTCATCCGGGCCATTGGTGAAACCCAGCAATTGCGTCTTGAAAGCGTGTTCCGCTTGTTGGGTCTGTTGTACCCGGCCAAGGATTTGTTGAATGCCTATCATGGGGTGATGAGTGGGCGACGAATCCTGCGGGCCAACGCCCAGGAGTTCCTGGACAACCTTCTGGTCGGCACCCACCGGCAGTTGGTATTGACCCTGATCGATGAGCAACCGGCGAACGAAGCCTGGCGGGAGTCTCTGTCGGGGTTGGGCGAGGAATTTGGCGAGTCTATTCGCAATGAGGCCGAAGCGGTGGCGTTCCTGGCTGGCAACAGTGACCCCTGGCTGGCGGCGTGCGCGATTTTTGCGGGCGGCGAGGCTTCGCGCGCCTTGACCACCCCCTTCATGACCAGACTGGGAGAAGACATGCTGACCCCCATCGAAAAAGTATTGCTGTTGCAGCAGGTGGATATTTTTGCAGAAGTGCCGACCGACCAATTGGCCGCCATGGCGGCAATTTCCCGGGAAGTGAGCTATCTGGCCGACGATCAGATGTATCGCGAACATGATTCGCCGGATGCCCTGTATCTGGTGCTGGAAGGCTCTGTGCGCCTTTCCCAGGGAGACCGCACCGTTTCGGTAGCGGGGCCTCAGGTCAGCTTTGGCACCTGGGCCCTCTTTGATGACGAGCCGCGGGTGCTGGCGGCTACAGCCATCGAAAATACTCGATTATTGCGCATTGATCGCGGTGAATTTAATGACCTTCTTTCGGATGACGTCCGCATTGCCCAGGGCATCATCCGGACGGTGGCGCGCAAGCTGCGGGAGCTGGCGGAGCGGGCCGTTTGATGGGGCGGCCTGGATGGGTCAGATTGCAACGGTGGTTTTGATCCGGGAAAAATAACCGCACTTGCTGATGGAATGCGAAAAATGGTGTAGTCTTTGGGCTGGCGGCCCTTGAGGCGCCACCCCTATACAATTGCGAAGGCCGGCGACCTGCCGGATGGACGCAACGACCAATACCGCGCCGGTCTGATATCCGCGCGGCGGAGGAACCCCTGTGGACGAAATGAATGCGAAATACGCCGAGAGTGATGCCCAGGTTGTACTGGTAGATGACGAGGAGATGGTTCTCGATACCTTACGCACGTTCCTGGAGCTGGAAACCGACTATAAAGTGGCCTCTTTTGCGGATCCGGCCGAGGCGGTGACCTTTGGCCGTGAGAATAGTGTGGATCTGGTGGTGTCCGATTTCCTAATGCCCGGCATCAGCGGCATCGAGTTGCTGCGCGAATACGCTGAGTCCAATCCCCACGCCCCGCGCGTATTGTTGACTGGATATGCCGACAAGGCCAGCGCCATCAAGGCCATCAATGAGGTGGGCCTGTTTCAATATCTGGAAAAACCATGGGACAATGAACAATTGCTGGTGGTCTTCCGCAACGCTTTGGACCGCAGGTTTCTCGTCAAGGCCTTGCAGGAAAAAATCGCCGAAATTGACATGGCCCAAGGCAAGCTCTCGGGACTGCAGGATGACATCCTGCGCACATTTATCTAACCGGATGGAGGCGGGTTTGCGGCATTCGAAATGGTGGGTTGCGGTGGTATTGTTCGTTGCCTTGGTCGCCTGTTTGGTTGGTCCAGCTACGGCCCAGGGCCTGGAAGAATCCTTGTTCATCACCGGCTTTGTCAGCCAAGGCTATATGAACACGTCGAAAAACACCTATCTGGTGCCACGCTCGGTCCATGGCACGGCTGAGTTCACCGAAGCTGCGATTACTGTTGTGGCCCAACCGAGAGACCGCTTGCGCGTTGGCATTCAGCTTCTGGCCCGAAATTTTGGCGATGTCGGTGACGACTACGTGGCTTTGGATTGGGCCTATGGCGACTACCGTTTTCACGATTGGTTTGGCCTGCGTCTGGGCAAAGTGAAAATGCCCTTCGGTTTCTACAATGAAGGCCGCGATGTTGACATGCTGCGCACCAGCATTTTTCTGCCCCAGAGTATTTACAACGAAACCATGCGGGATTTTCTACTGGCGTATGAAGGCATCGGCGCCTATGGCGGATTCACTTTGGGCGGCATGGGCGACGGCGACTACCACGTTTACGGAGGCACGCTGAATGTGCCTTCAGCTGACAAAGGTTTTTGGAATGATGTATTTGACGAATTGGGCCAAGCAGGGGCTCCCCTGGTCGGTCGACTGGTGTCCGAGGCTACGGGTATTGACGCCAACGCTCAATATGACGGGAGCAGAGACCAGGTGGTGAGTTTTCCCTGGATCTATGGCGGCGCCCTGAACTGGAATACGCCAATTCGTGGCGTGCGTCTGGGTGCCTCGGCGATGCAGGGGCGTTTTAATGTCCAGGGTCGGTTGCGCTACGATGTGTTCTTGGACGCGGGCAGCCCCGGTGCCGTGAACAACTATGTACCATTCACCCTGAACGTCGATGATACTACCGAGATCAGCCATATTGCCGTATTCAGCGGTGAATTCCAAGGGGACCGCTGGAGCGTGGCTGGTGAGTATTACAACGACAAGATCAGCGGTGACTCGAGCTATGGCTGGTACGCTCAA
>JADGEP010000018.1:9204-19302 GCA_016744275.1 Candidatus Krumholzibacteriia bacterium
GGTGCAAGCGACCGACCGCCTGGCCTTTTCGAGCTACTACAGCGACAGCCGGCCGGGCACCGTCAGCTCATTCCTGACGGGCGATACGCCCGACTATTACGACTGGCAAAAAGACCTGACCTTCAGCCTGAGGTATGACCTCACGAATCATTGGCTGGTAAAACTTGAAACCCATTTTATTAACGGTGTGGCGGCCACTTTGCGGACCTCAGCCATCGATTCGAATATTGCCGCCTTGGAGAAAAACTGGGGCATGCTTGTCGCCAAAACCACTTTTCATTTTTGATCGGAGTATGAGTCATGAAAAACTCAATGCGTCGACCGGTCAGGATGTTGGTGGCGGTCGCAGGATTGTTCCTGGTCGGATTGGTGTATGCCGGTACTGCCGGGGCCGCAGAAGTGGTGATAATCGGCAATCCGAGCTTGCCGGGGCCAAACCTCGAGGCTAAGGATCTGGTTCGCATCTACCTGGGCAAGCAGACCCGCTGGGATGACAACAAGGCTATCGTGCCGGTCATGCTCAAGGCCAGCCCGGTGCATGAAGATTTTGTGGAGACCTATTTGGGTCGGTCGCCCCATCGTTTTGTCACCTACTGGCGCCAGATGGTGTTCACGGGCAAGGGCACGCCGCCACGAAGTTTTGCCAGTGAAGAGGAATTGATCGCCTACGTAGCGGCCACCCCCGGTGCGGTGGGCTACGCTTCGGCCACGACCGACGTGCGGGACGTCAAGGTCCTGCCTGTTACTGAAGACTGAGTCAGCGGAGTGCCATGAAATTCACCCACAAGATCATGCTCAGTCCCCTGGTCACCGCACTGGCCTTCTTGTTGATTTTTGCCATGACCCAGCGCGCGGCTGAGCGCAGCTCCGAAACCATCGGGCGTATTCAGGATGAATTTTACCATGCCTCGGAACTGAGCCACAAGCTGCAGATTGAGTTGCTGACCTTGCGCCATTTGTTGACTGAGGCGGCAACCAATAGCAACGAAGATGCGCTGATTGAAGCGGAGACTGCCGCGGCAGCGTTTCACGAAACGATCAATGGCTGCCGGGATGTGCCGGCGCTCGAGGCAATGATTGCACCCCTGGGACATGATTTTGACCGCTATTACAGCCAGGCGCGTTTGGCAACTTCGCACATGATCGAACAGGCCAGGGGCCTGAGCCTGGATTTTGACCAGGAAGTTTTTGCAGAAGTGCGGGAAATGAACCGGCGCTACGAAAAGCTGAGCGGTGAGATCGGGATTGTTGTGGACAGCAACAACGCGCGCCTGGAATTGGCCATTGCCAGCACCCGGGCGCGTATCGCACGACTGCGCTGGGTAATGAACATCACCAGCATCGTGTTTTTGGTGTTGTTGTTTTTCCTGTCGGTGGTGGTGATCAGTTCCATCGTCCGGCCGGTCAATCGGATGAGCCGCCTGGCCCAGGCCATCAGTGGTGGCGATCTGCAATCGGAGCTGGATTACCGCTCGCGCGATGCCCTCGGTGAGTTGGCTGACAGTATCCGCGAAATGCAGGCTTCCCTGATCAGTGACATCGCCCGGCGGGAGAAGGCGGAAGCCGACCTGATCGCCACCCAGGGCCAGATGATCCAGTCCGAGAAGATGGCGGTTCTGGGTAAGCTTGTTGCCGGGTTGACCCATGAATTGAACACACCCCTGGGGGCGATGGCGTCATCAGTCGATGTGGTTGATCGCAGCCGGGGCATCATTGTCGAAAAATGCCGGGGCGAAGGATCGGCGGCCGAAGTCAGTGCCGACCCCCGGTTTGTCAAAGCCGTAGGCGCCATGTCCAACGGGCTGTCCAGCATGTCAGAAGCCACCGGGCGTATCGAAGAACTGGTCAATGGCTTGAAGGTTTTCAGCCAACTGGACAAAGGCGAAGTGCAGCAGACCAATGTCAACGCTGATCTGGAAGCCGCGCTGAATCTGATTGCCCACGACATCCCGGATGGTTTGGAAATCGTCCGCGAATTTGGCCCGCTGGAAGATGTATTGGCCTATCCGGCCCAATTGAATCAGGCCCTTTTCTCACTGGTGCGCCATGCGATTCGCGACACCACGCCACCGGGAACGATCACGCTGAGTACCGAACAAATCGGTGAGACCGTGCAAGTGACCATCGCGGACACCGGTTGCGGCTATCAGCCGGATGCTCTGTTGGCTCTGTTCAACCCGAGCTTCAAAGCCGATACCAGTCGCATGCGGATGGACTGGGAAATGGTGACGAGCAGCCGCATAATCGAACGTCATCAGGGCACAATTTCGGCCAAAAGCGATCCGGGAGTGGGGACCCGTTATGTCGTGCAAATTCCTGTGTGGCCAGACTTGGGTTCTGAGTGATTTTGGAAGTGATCTGGTGGCAGAGTCTCCTTTCCGGGAGCGCGGGCGGCTGCAGGATGGAGTAAAAAAGAACCCACAGCTGATACCGACAATTAGAATCACTTGTTAATTGATAAACACATTCAATCCACCAACTATATTAATATTCGATATTTAAAAGAAGATGATAACGCTCCTCAACGTACAAATTTCGACTCATTGGTCTGATTCTGCAAATCCTACAAATATATAGTGATATAGGTTTGACCGCCGGATACGGCTGTCTAATAATTGAATTGTCAAAAAAATCTCAACCGTCCCATCTCGCGGGAGTATGCGCAAATGACTTCTCGGTTCCCCCACGAATTTCTGCTGAATTTTGGTCTCTTGTGCCTGTTGGTCTTGTCAGTTCTGGCTCCGGTCACGGTGGCCCAGGCCCAGGACACCGACACTTGTCTGGATTGCCACGACGATATGGAGCTGACCAAGAATGTGGGGGACCGTGTGGTGTCGCTGCATATGGATATCGAGCAGTACAACGCTTCGATCCATGGCCAGGAGGGAATCGAGTGCATCGACTGCCATCAGGACCTGGATGGTTTTGATGACTGGCCCCACGAGGATGAGCTGGAAGATGTCGATTGCGCCATGTGCCACGACGACGTTGAAGAGATTTACGCCGAGAGCATGCACGGAACCCAGATGGCCGAAGGCAACCCCCTGGCGCCGCGTTGCTGGTCTTGCCATGGGGCTCACGACATCCGGCCGGCTTCGGATCCGAATTCGGCGGTGAACAAGTTCAACATCCCCATCATGTGCGGCAGCTGCCACAAGGAAGGCGCTCCGGTGGGCGAATTTGGCCACGCCACCCAGGATAGTGTCCTGGCAAACTATTCACTGTCCATTCACGGCGAAGGTCTGTACCGCCGCGGGTTGACCAAGACGGCTGTCTGTTCGGATTGCCATTCGGCCCACAATGTGCGCAATCACAAAGACCCCAGGTCGACCATTCATATCGACAACGTGTCCAATACCTGCCGTGAGTGCCATGGCCTGATCGAGAACGTGCATCAGAAAGTGATCGAGGGCGAGTTGTGGGAAAAGGACCCGACCAAGGTTCCGGTCTGTATCGAATGCCACCAGCCCCACGAAGTGCGTCGGGTCTACTATGACCAGGGCATGTCCGACGAAGAATGCATGGTGTGTCATCGGCAAGAGGATTTGACGGCGACGAGCCTGGGCAAAGAAGGCCAGTCCATGTTCGTGGACCACGCCCAGATCGAAGGATCAACCCATTCCAAGCAGAGCTGCATCCAATGCCATACCGGAGCCACGCCGAGCCACGAGCGGCCTTGCGATACCGTGCCCAGCAAAGTGGATTGCGCCATTTGTCACGCGGAAGTGGTGGGGGTTTACAAGAACAGCATTCATGGCAAACTCGGCACCCAGGGCGATAACAACGCTCCGGACTGCCTGGTCTGTCACGGCACCCACGGCACGATGCCCAAGTCTGACCCTGATTCGCCGACCTATGTCCGAAATATTCCGAAGCTTTGTGGAACCTGCCATGACGAGGGCGGGCAAGCCGACAAACGCTACGAGGGTACGGAAAAGAGCATGGTCGCCAACTACCTCGAAAGCGTGCACGGCCGGGCTCTGGAAAAAAGCGGCCTGATTGTCACGGCCACCTGTGTCGATTGCCACACGACCCATGGAATCATGCCCAGCTCGGATGTCAATTCGAGCGTCAATCGGTCCCGTATCGATGTCACCTGCGCGAAGTGTCACGAAGGCATCGATCGCGAATTTAGGCAGAGCATTCACTTCACCGGAGAGCCCAATGCCGATGCCCGGTTGCCCATGTGCAATGACTGCCACAGCAGCCATGAGATCGCCCGGACCGATGCCGAGGGATTCCGCCTGCAAACGGTGAATTCCTGCGGCGAGTGCCATCACGACGTGACGGAATCGTATTTCGAAACCTACCATGGCAAGGTGTTCGCCCTGGGCTATACCGAAACGGCCAGCTGCGCCGATTGCCATGGCCAGCACAAGATCCTGAAACCCGAAAACCCGGAGTCCACTTTGTCGCGCGACAATATCGTCGCCACGTGTGCCCAGTGTCATTCCGGGTCGCACCGGCAGTTTGCGGGCTACTTGACTCATGCCACCCATCACGACAAGGAAAAGTATCCGGTCATTCACTACACCTGGTTGGCGATGACATCACTGTTGGTCGGCACCTTCACTTTCTTTGGCATACACACCTTGTTGTGGATGCCACGCAGTATCCAGGCCTTGAGGCATTCCCGGCAGTTGCGCAAGGAGGCCAAGGGGCAAAAGCTGTTCCGCCGCTTTGACCGCTTGCATCGCATGTTGCATGTGACGGTGATCATCAGTTTCCTCACCTTGGCGGTCACGGGCATGACGCTGAAATTCAGCTACTTGCCGTGGGCGCAGTGGCTGGCCCATGCCCTGGGCGGATTCCAGTCAGCCGGAACCCTGCATCGCCTCGGCGCGGTGCTGACGGGGTTCTACTTCTCGCGCCACGTCTACGACCTGTTCTGTCGCCGGAAAAAGTCTGGCAAGTCGTGGAAAGAATTCATCTTCGGCGCTGAAGGCATGATGTTCAACGCCCGTGATGGCGTCGAATTCGTACAGACCGTGAAGTGGTTCCTGCACAAGGCCGAGCGGCCCCAATACGGCCGGTGGACCTACTGGGAGAAGTTCGATTACTTCGCGGTTTTCTGGGGCGTGGCCATGATTGGTGTCAGTGGGCTGATCCTCTGGTTCCCCGAGACGTTCACCTATGTGCTGCCCGGTTGGTTTGTCAACGTGGCCTCGATCATCCACTCGGATGAAGCGCTATTGGCCACCGGGTTCATCTTTACGATCCATTTCTTCAACACCCATTTCCGGCCAGACCGGTTCCCCATGGACCCGGTGATTTTCACGGGTCGCATGACCCTTGAAGAATTCAAGGAAGACCGGCCCCGCGAATACGAGCAACTCGTGGCCGAGGGCCGTCTTGATGACTACATGGTTGATCCCCTGGAGCCGGGCTTTGTAAAGGCGCTGAAGGCCTTCGGTTTCGTGGCACTGTTCATCGGCCTGTCGCTGGTCGTGGCCATCATCTGGACGGTGCTCTTCAGTTACAAATAGACACGATGACAACGACAATTGAACCGGTGGTGGCTTGGCCGCCATCACCGGTTCTGAGCCTCAAGGCGTGGAGGAATACCGTGAGAAATATCGGCACCTATCTGTTCGTTGCCTTCCTTCTTCTGCTCAGTACCAGTGGTGACGCCAATGCTGGAGATGCGACCAAGGCCAGTTTCTGGTACATCATCGACAACATCACCGAAGTTTCTGATGACGCCGAAGCCCTGGTTTGGGTGACCTTGCCGCCAGTGTGGCATGGCCAGGAAATCACTTTGGGAGAGATCACGCCCAAGCCGGTGGCCATCCTGGATGACCCTGAAACGGGCAACCGGATCATTGAGTGGCGACTGCAACCAGATGCGCGCGAAAATGATCCGCGGAGTGAAGTTGGCCAGCAGTTTTTTCACTACGAATTTGAAGTGCGCGAGCGGGAAGTGCTCAAGCATGGGGCCGTGGTTGAAAAAAGCTATGATCGCAACGATGCGATGTACAAACGATACACGAAGCAGGAACCGGGCATCCAGACTGGGGGCCTTATCCTGGATCTGGCCCGCGAAATCGCGGGCCCCGAGAAAGAGCCCTACCAGGTCGGGCGCAGATTCTATGGTTGGATCATGGAGAATATGGAGTTTCGACCCAACGGGGCTGCGCAGTGGGACGCCATGGCGATTCGAGAATCGCGTTCCGGCAATTGCGACCAGTTCAGCACCCTTTTCGTAGCACTTTGCCGCTCGGTGGGCATACCGGCCCGTACAGTGGTCAATACCTATCTCTGGGGCGGCCGTCACGTGTTCGCAGAAATTCTACTGCCGGATGGCGGTTGGCTGCCCGTGGACCCAACCCTGGGGCAGATGCTGACCGCTGGTCGCGGAGGCATGACCGAGGCCGAAGTGGAAGCGACCCTGACCGAGCGCAAAGTGCCCTTGGGAGATGCCGGTTGGACCTACGGCAATATGTTTGGCAACCGGGTGATCATCAGCCTGGGCAAGAACATTCGATTCCATTCGCCGACCCTCGATCGGGAAGTCGTCCTGCAGCGGATGGCTCCCGGGGGCATCGAAGCCCATCCGGCGGGATTTCGTCTCGAAGGGTTCAACAACGATATCGTGCATGGTGGTTTTTATGTGACAGGTGAAGATGTCGACGAAGAGCGCGCACACGCTTTGGCGCACCAGCGATTGGCCAAGCATTTCTTCAAAGCCGACCTGGGTCAATACGTTGAAGACGTTTGCCGGCAGGCCAGCAGTCGCTACGCCAGTGGTGAAGAAAATTGGATCAACCTTGGCAAGTCGTACCTGCACAAAGGTGAGTTCTACAAGGCTGAATCCGCCTTCCTGCGAGCCCTGCGCTTGAACGAAACCCATACCCGGGAAAACCAGGGCACCATCGCCTGGTTGCACAATTATCTCGGCAATTGCTACGACCTGCTGGATCAACGAGAAATGGCCATAGAGCAATACGAAATCGCAGTCGCCCTGCAAAACAACTTCCGGGGCGCCACCGACTACGCCAAACGCTACCTAACTAAAGCCTACAACACCCCCTAGTTCCAAGCGCTGGTTCAGGTCTACAACAAGAGAGGCCCGGAAAATCCACAGGCGCAAAGCGCCGAGGACATTCCGGGCCTCTCTTATTGTAGACCTGAACGAACCCTAGGCGTAAGCCGCCGCGATGCGGTGTTCGTTGAGTCCGATCCAGAAGGCGGCGACGCCGTCGAGCATCTCGAGGCCGCCCTTGATGAATTTGCCTTCATCGAAGCCGTCTTCGAAGTAGAGCTCTTCGAGTTCATCCATCACGTGGCCCGCGTGCTGCTCTTCAATGCGGTCATGCCAGGTGAAGAAGGCCAGGGGCAGGTCTGGTTGTTCGCTCTTCTTGAAGGCTTCGAGGCCGCTGATGAGTTCTTTCCAGAATCCGGCGGCGGCCCAGTTCTCGACCGCAAAACTGGCGCCTTCGGCAATGTTGGCGTCTTCGTTGCCATAAATGGAGGACAACTGGTCGCAGAAAAAGAGAGTGGAAGGCGTGCCGTGGCGGCGTTTGCCCAGGTCGTTGAAGCCGAGGTCCAGGGTGGAGCCCAATCGCACCAGCCACTCAAAGTGAGCGGCCTTGAAGCGGAAGGTGCCGCCGTCGACGCTGCCTTCGACCGTGACGATGTCGGGGTCGCCTTCGCGATCGGTATCCTGGACGTCTTCGAGTTTGTTGCCGGGCTTGTTGAAGATCACGCCGAGTTCATTGGCCAGGATTTCCTTGGAGGCGCGCATGCCTTCGAGGCTGGTGGCGTTGATGACCTTCATCATCTGGGCGATCAGAAAGAGATTGGAGAAGACGGAAAACTGGACAATAAAGTGTTTGACCATTTCGCGGTCGGCTTCGCCTTTGGCGAACCATTGGGAATACTTGTTGTCGGTGATAATGGAGTGGGTCATCAGTTCACGGTTGCAGGTGTCTACGAAGCGGGAAAATCGGGAGGCTTCTTCATCGGTGATTTCGCCATTCCTGACCTTTTCCGTGATCTGGTCTGATACTTTTAGAATCATGGGAACCTCCTCGGTGGGGGTGATCGCGATCTCGTTTCAGCTGATTCGGAAGCCGGGTTTGGGGCCGAAACGCTGTTTAGACGGGAGTTGAATCCCTTACTGCATTTTTACACAATAGCAAAGATGGCCTGACGCCGCCGTTCTTTTTCTGGATTTGCAACCTGTGGTTGAATTTCTGCGTTGTGAGGCCATACTGCTTGCTAATGAGCAATTTGGCTTGGCGAAAGGCACTCTCGTGGCGGGAACCGGAAAAAAATGGCTGTTGGGTTGTGGACTGGGTTGCGGAATCCCGATCATCTTGTCGATTGTCCTGAGCGTGGGCGGCAGCATGATGATGATGAAGCCATTCGACCGCGCCGTTGATGCCCAGAAGAAGCTGGAAGGCTCTTACGGGGTGCGCGAAGATTTTGTACCAGCGGCCACAGGCCTGACGGCGGACCGGGTGCGGATTTTCATGGCGGTGCGGCAATCGTTGGTCCCGATGTGTGAAGAATTCGAGGAAATTGGCCGCAAGTTCGAGCGCCTCGACGACATGGACAGCGACGGCGAAGAGCCCAGCAAGGGCGAGATCTTTGGTGCGGTGGGAGACATGATGGGCGCCGCCTTTGGCATCGCCGGCAACATTGGTCGGTTCACCGAGGCCCGCAACGAGGCGCTGCTGGCCGAAGGCATGGGCCTGGGCGAGTACATCTGGATTTACACCCTGGTCTATAACAGCTGGTTGGAGTATCCCCCCAATACGGATTTCAGCGAAGAAGATGCCGGTGGAGGGTACGGGCGGTCGGACCAAAAGCTCATCCGGAAGTTGATGCGCAACCATGCGGGGGCCTTGGCTGGCGCCGGCGAGTCTGCTGCCGCTGAAGCCTGGGAAGCTGAAGCCGGATTCCTGGAGCGCCGGGATGGCTCCGGTGTGCCTTGGGTTGAAAACGATCTGCCAGAAGGTCTTGTCGCCGAGGTGGAGCCGTTCCGGGCAGACTTGGAAGAACTCTATTGCGCGGCCAGTTCCGCTTTCGAGTTTTCCCGAATGAAGAAAAAAGGCCTGTCCATCACTTCCGATTAGGGGGAAGCCTGCCGGGCTGAACAATTAAAGAGCGCCTGCCTCCAGCGAGTCAGGCGCTCTTTTTGGTGATGGTCAACGCAGCGGCAAAGGACTACTGCGATCCGATCCGATCGTTGAATTCCTTGATGCGCACGTCCCAGTCGGCTGCTGAATCGAAGATCTCGGTCCAGAAGTCGCGGTCCCACAGTTGGCGCAACTCTTCGACTGTGCGGCCCTGCTGCTCGACCCAAGTGAAATACTTGAAGTTGTGCAGGGTTTTGCGGTCGTGGTAGTTCAATTCGCGCAGGTAGTCGGTGGTGGTGCCAGCCAACCAGCGGGCTTGATCCACCATGGCCTGTTCACGGTTGTACGGGCCTTGGGCCGTATTCAACTCCGTGAGCCGTGAGGCATACAATTCGGCCGAATCGGTCATCGGCAGCAGGATCACATCGCGACCGTCCATCTCGTAGTGGCGGGCCGTTTTAATGGCCGATATCAGATTGCAGATGGAGGAGATGCCCAGCAGAGGCAACTGCGCCACCAAGTCCTCGCTGATCCCAAGTTCTGCCAAATGGGACTGGCCCGCTTCTTCGTTGAACAGGCGCAGCAGGCTCATGCACTGCTCGTCGTCCACGGCACTGACGATGTCCGTATTGCGCACGTTGTGCACCCAGGGCACGTGCTTGTCGCCGATGCCTTCGATGCGGTGGCCGCCAAAGCCACAGGAGTACAAGGTGGGGCACTGCAGGGCCTCAACCGCGGTGATGATCACGTCGCGGTGGATGGTCTTGAGGAAATCGCCCGCGGCGATGGTCCCGGCCGATCCGGTCGAAGAGATCCAGGCCGCCAGGCGCTGGTCCGGGCCCGCCACCTGTTCGTAGATCTGCTGCACCGCTGCTCCGGTCACGTGGTAGTGCCAGATCGGATTGCCAAATTCTTCAAACTGTTGTGTCACTCCTTGCTCCATGGTAATTGTGTCAGAGTCCTGACACAACTCACCAAAAGTATGCCAGTTAGGATCATTCGGATGGCTTGTCCG
>JADGEP010000190.1 GCA_016744275.1 Candidatus Krumholzibacteriia bacterium
AGATCAGCTTCTCATTGCCTGCCACGCAGGACGTGAAGCTGTCGGTTTACAGTCTGGATGGCCGCCTGGTGGCCACCCTGCTGAACGAAACCCGCGGTCCGGGCAGTCATGACGTGGTGTGGATGGGACGTGACGAAGCGGGCCACAGCGCCGCTTCGGGCACGTATTTCTATCGCCTGGACGCTGGCCCCTATAGCCAGGTCCGGAAGATGACCTTGATGAAGTAGGTCTTGTGCGGCAAGCGGTCGGGTGTTTCTCAGTCAGCTCGAGAACGCCCGGCCGGTGGCCGTTCAACCCGACAAATTCGCACGATTGATCGCTCATGGAGGAGACGGTTATTAACTGAGGGGAAATCTGATGAAAAAAGCGATTCTGAGTTTGTTCCTGCTGGCCCTGATTGCCAGCGGTGCGCTGGCCCAGGTGCCTACAGCAGGCTGGGAAGTTTTTGTCGTTCGTGAAGCAAGCAACGGCGCCGATGGCCCGCCCGCGATCACGGGCACCGCTACACCAGGCGAGATCGAAGTGGTGACCGCAGCAAGTGGACAGAAAGCGGCCTTGGGCACCAATATGATCAACGGCGCGACCGTGGGGCAGATCGCGACTCTGCACGTCGATCGCCTGGACGATGCTGGGGCGTCGGGAGCTCCGTATTCGCCGTATTTCAACATCTGGATCACCGATGGCGCTGGTAACTTTGCCGTAATTGCCAACGAGCCCTCCAATCCGGAATGGGCAACCAATCGCTGGGACGTTGCCGATTGGAACTACCTGAAAACTAAGACCTGCAAGGTATACGAGACCATTGATGCCGGCAGCGGCACCAGCTGGGTGCACGCCCATGCCTTGTTGAATGGCTGGTCGGGAGTCCTGACCGAACTGACGTTTGAGCATGTAGCCGCTCTGACCATCTCGCCCCCGCCGATCGCCTATATTCAGGCAGGCAATGGCGTCGGTGGCGGTGCCCCTGATGTTTTGGGCACCGACGTGGCCTATGGATTCAACTGGGTCTTTGGTGATACGCAGGCGAATTACGTCAGTGGAGCCCCTGGAGTGCTGGTCAGCAACTACTCTGCTGTGGCTCCCCTGTCAGTCCAGAATACGACCCAGGCGACCTCTTATGCCACCATCGAAGCAGCTTTGGCCGCGGCCAATCCGTTCGACGTCATCACTGTTGATGATGGGGTCTATAATCCTGTCGGCACATTAGCTGTGAACCAGCCCCTGACGCTTACGGGCGCCTCTGAAGCCGGGGTGATCATCAACATTCCAGCTGCCGGTGGCTACGGGTTCTCCGTTGCCGGCAGTGACATAACGCTGGAGAAATTCACGTTGGCGGCCAACGCGGCCAACGAGAATTATCCGATCCACGCGAGTGGCACCAGCAATCCACTCAATGGTTTTGACAACCTGACTCTTCGCGATATCACCATCTCCGGAGCGCACCGCCGCACCGGATTTGATGTGCATGGTTTCAACACCGTCGTGATGAGCAACCTGACTTCCAGTGATGCCTGGAGTGGCAATGGCGCCCAGATCACCGGTTGTGTTGGCGTGACTATTGACAACATCACGACCCTAAATAATGGTTGGGGCAGCTTTGCGATCTATGTGTCGAAGCCGGTCTATCTGAATCGAGGGTCGTCCAATGTCAATATTGACGGAGCCTCGTGCAGTTTCGGCGAGGTCAATTTGTTCTCGCAGAATGAATCCGGATTGATCAATTCCAACATCAATATTTCGGGATATGGCTTCATGGTACGGAACTTCAACTACCGCGCTGATGCGGCGGGGTTCACCCACTTCCAAGTCGATGAAGCGGCCGCCACGGCATTTGCCCTTGGTCTGGATGGGGTTGTTCCCGGATCGTGGATCACCGCTATGGCTGGTGGCACCCACGTCGTTTCGCCAGGCATGGGCCTCGAGTATGCCGTGACCGGCGCCCTGGCCAACGACACCATCGAAGTGCGCGCGGGCGCCTTCACGATTCCGGCTCAGATCGTCATCGACAAGAACCTGGCTATCACCGGCGCTGGCGTAGCGTCCACCTCCCTGGAGTTGGGCTTTGACACAGGCACGACCGGTGACCCCCGCGGTTGGTTCCTGCAAAACGCCGGCACACATTTCGTGATGAGCGACCTGGCTCTTGATGGCGCCGGCCAACTGGTCTATCAGGCAATTCGCTCCTCGGGCAGCGGTGCTTTGACGGACTGCGCCGTGCGCAATATCACCTACAATGAATCGGGACCAAACTATCAGGGTGTCGGACTGGCCGCCTTTGGTACCGGCAACTGGGATGTGACCGGTTGCACCTTTGACAACATCGGCCGCATCGGCTTCCTGGCCTTTGGTGCTGGGCTGACGAACAGCTCCTTCAGCGGCAATACCTACACTGGTAAGGGCCCCGGCGATTGGTTGGACTACGCCTGCGACATCAGCTCAGGCGCTGTGATGACTGTCGAAAACAATACGATCACCGGCTGTGAAGGTGTTGCTTCGACGGACGGTTCGACTTCGGCCGGTCTGCTGGTCTCGACCTACTTTGGTCCGGGAACCACCGCTGATATCAACAACAACAACTTGATGGGCAATACGACCGGTGTGGCCTGCGGTTTTGATGGCGCGGACACTTCGACGGTCGTGGGCCGCGGCAATGATTTGTCGGGCACTTCCTATGGCGTCAGCAACAGTGCCGCCAACCCCGTCGATTTCCTCGGCAACTGGTGGGGCAGTGCTTCGGGCCCGTTCCACGGCACGCTAAATCCAGCAGGAACCGGCGTCAATGTAGGGGACGATGTCCTCTTCGATCCCTGGAGTGGCATGGCCACTGGCGACATCGTTCCGGTGACCACCGGTCCGTTGAACTGCAGCCAGACCATCGTCCTGACCTTCAGTTTCAACTCTGACGCCTACACCCCGGACGTCTTCCTCTACAACGCGGTCGTCAGCGCCACCCCGGGCCTGAACTTCGGGGCCGTGGCTGACCTGCTGCCCTTCGGTACGGTGAACAACAACTTCTTCGCCATGTCGACCGGCGCCAACGAGTGGACCATCACCGGATCGACAGTCGGCAACCCGACCAGCCCGGTCTCGGGCGCGGGCACCACGGGTCTGTTCACGATCACGTTCTCGGCCACCGGCGACGTGATCGGCAATGTCAGCTTCGACAGCCTGATTTTGCGTGATCCGGACAACAACACCATTCCCATCGTGCTCACCGACGCCACCATCTCCTATGACTGCACGGCTCCGGCCGCGGTCACGGCAATCACGGCCACTCCGGGCCACAACAAGGTGAATGTGGGTTGGACCCACGACGGCACCGATGTCGATCACTACGAAGTCTTCAGCGGCTTGTGGTATGACGGTGCGGTCACCACTTCGGCCTATCCGGAATACGACGATCTGCCGGGCACCATTCCAACGGCGCCGTCGTCTTGGGTCGTGGCTGATGCATCGTCCGAGTGGGTGCGGTTGACGAACGCCCCGATGACCAACCTGACCCAAACCTGGGGCGATCACCTCAGCCGCGGCGTGTATTACTACACGGTCTTTGCCGTGGATGCGGCGGGCAACCCGAGCCCGGCTCCGGCTGCTCTGGATCGGGCCACGAACTACTGGCTGGGAGACGTTGATGGCGCGCCCCTGGGCAGCTTCATTCCCAACGGTACCGTTGGTGTGGAAGACATCACGGCTCTGGGTACAGCCTTTGGTACCAGCGAATCCGGTGGCGGGGCCTACAACAACATCATTGATGTTGGACCCACCGATGACTGGAGCCGCTTGGGTATTCCGACCACCGACAGCAAGATCAACTTCGAGGATTTGATGATGTTCTCGCTGAACTTCGGTGTTGTCACCGCAGCCAAGGACAAGGCTCCTGTCAGCAAGATCGTTGATCTGGCGTGGGTGCTTTACGAAAACGGCGACATGGGATTGCGCCTGGTGAACGGATCGGGCCTGAAGGGCCTGAACGTGCGGGCTGACCACCCGGTTGCTTCGGTGGAAGCCGGGCAATTGCTGGATGACCAGTCGGAACTCACCTTCCTCAAGAACGTGGGCCAAGGCTTGGACGTCAGCCTCGCGGTCATGGGCGCCGGCCAGGCCTTCGAAGGCTCTGGCGATCTGTTCATCGTGCGCTCCAACAGTGATATCCAGGTCTCGGACCTGCACATCACGGCCCGGGCCATAGACAATAGCGAATTGGAATTCACCATGGATACCACCAGTGGCACGTTGACGCCGCGCGTATTCGCCTTGAATGCCAACTATCCCAACCCCTTCAACCCAATGACGAAGATCAGCTTCTCCCTGCCCGAAACGCAGGACGTGAAGTTGGCCGTCTACAGCATCGACGGCCGCAAGGTCGCCACGCTGGTCAACGAAACCCGTGGTCCTGGCCTGCACGAAGTCGTGTGGACCGGGCGGAATGACGACGGTCAGTCCGTATCCTCGGGTATGTACTTCTATCGCATCGACGCCGGGCCCTACAGCCAGGTGCACAAGATGACGCTGATGAAGTAGATTATGGGGCACCTGTACTGCTTCAGCGGTGCGGGTGCCCACTTCGCCGGTATGAGGCCGGCGCTGCTCGGTCGTAAGCGACAGGAACGGGATCATGAAGAAGAGAAACCTGATTGTGCTGATGGTGATGGGAGTGGGGATGTTGTGGGTGGCGGTGGCCTCGGCCGCGGTGAACCTGCGGTTCACGCCGATGGACACCACAGTCACGCCGGGGGAATCCAGCCGTCTGTCGATATTTGTCGACGATTTGGACGCCAACGTGCGCACCATTGATGTTTACGTGACCTATGACGAATCGGTCGTCACCAGCGTGGGCGGCGGCGCGGGGGCCCTGTATTCCGAAAGTGGATTTTTCGTTTTTCAAGGCATCGAAGACAACGTGCCTGGTCAGTGGCACGGTTACGCCGTGGTCATGGGGTCCACCGATTTTCTGGAAGGCCCAGGCGAGCTTTTCTATTGGGACTATCAGGGGCAAGCCAACGGCACCACGCCCGTCATTGCCGCCGAGGCTTACGTGGCCGCCGGCGATGGCACGTACTACCCCGAAGTCTTGCTGGCCGACACCACCATCAATGTTTTTGACCCTCTCAGTGGAGTTGAGGATCTGCCAGCGGCGCCGAATTATCTACGCGCCTGGCCCAACCCTTTTAACCCTCGGACGGCCCTGCAGGTGAATTTGCCCGAGCCCGGCCAGGTGCATCTGGCCGTGTATGATATCAAAGGTTATGAGATGATCGTATTGCAGGACGGGGTGGTCGGTTCCGGTAGCCAGATTTTTCACTGGGACGGGACCGATAGCGACGGCCGGCCCCAACCCGCGGGCCAATATCTGGTGCGCTTGACGACACTTGGCGGCGTGCAAACCACCAAAATCACCATGGTAAAATAGGGTGAAATAAAGACGCTCACCGGTCTTCAAAAACAACTGGGGTTGGCCAGGATCAGACCGCTGGGTTATGATTCAGGCTGACCCCATTTTTTTGCAACCGGAGCGCGCCCATGACCCCAGAATTGACCCCCGAACTCGACGACAAAGGCTACCTGAAGAACCCCTCTGCCTGGACCAGGGAGTTTGCCGCCGAGCTGGCCACCACCGACGGCATCGCAACCCTCACCGACGCCCACTGGCAGATCATCGACTTCCTACGTGCCTACCAAGCAGAACACGGAGTCGCTCCCATGATCCGCGTCCTGTGCAAAAGCACGGGCAATTCTCTGCAACAAATCTACGACCTCTTCCCCAAGGGCCCAGCCAAGGGCGCCTGCCGGGTGGCGGGCCTGCCCCGTCCCGATTCATGTGTTTAGAACCGAAGGGTAACCTCATGTTAGGCAAAAAGTTGGCTTTGATGGGCATGATCTTGATGTTGCTCGCCGCCTGCTCCTCTTCTCATCGCGAAGCCGACGCCCGGTTCACCGGTTTGGCTCAGCAACACCTCGAGCGCCTTTTGGAATTGAATCCGGAATGGGCGACAAATCTGGGCGACCACCGCTTCGACGGGCAGGTCAGCGATTTGAGCGAAAAGGGCTTCAAGGCCCGCGCGGATTTCAACCGCGACACCCTCGAAAAAATGCGCAAGATCAACCCGGAACGGTTGAGCGAGGCCAACCGCATCGACTACGCCACGTTGCAGGAAGCTTGCGAGTCGACGGTGTTTGAAATCACCGAGCTGCGCGAACACCGCTGGAACCCGACGATCTACAATCCGGGCGACGGTCTGTACAACATTTTGGCGCGGGATTATGCGCCCTTGCCGGAACGCTTGGCGGCGGTGAAATCTCGCCTGGAGGCCCTGCCCCAAACCCTGGCCGCGGCCCGGGCGAACCTCGACAACCCACCGCGGGTGATGACCGAAACGGCCATCAGCCAAAACCCGGGCGTGATCAATCTGGTGATGGATGGATTGCAGGAATACCTGGCCGAGGTGCCCGAAATGCAGGCGGAGTTCCAACCGGCGCGCGCCGCTGCCATCGCTGCCCTGGACGAATATGGGCGCTGGCTGAAAAGCGACCTGTTGCCGCGATCGAACGGCGATTTTCGCCTGGGCCGGAAGTTGTGGGAGAAGAAGCTCCAGTATTCTTTAAGTTCCGAACTCAGCCCCGAGGACATCCTGGCCAGCGCCGAAAAAGACCTCGTCGAAACCCGCGACCAGATGTACGAAATCGCCCTGCCGTTGTACCGGGATTATTTTGGCGGGCACGTCGATGACCAGAACCCAGGCCGGGACAAACTCATCCGGCGGGTGCTGGCGCGCTTGTCCGAGGACCGACCCGACAACGAAACCATCGTGCCCGAAGCCCGCGAAGGATTGAAAAAAATCACGCGCTTCGTGGAAAAAAAGAAACTGGTCACCGTGCCGGACGACGCCGTTGAGATCATCGTCATGCCCGAACACCAACGTGGTTTCTACATCGGCTACTGCGATTCGCCGGGGCCGCTGGAAGAGAACGGCACCACTTTCTACGCCATTAGTCCCACGCCCAAGGATTGGAGCGCCGAGCGAGCCGCCACCTTCTATCGCGAATACAACGACTATATGCTGCAGAACCTGACGGTGCACGAAGCCATGCCAGGCCACTACCTGCAGATCGCCCATGCCAACAAGTACGAAGCCGAGACGCCATTGCGGGCGATTTTCTCCAGCGGCACTTTTGTGGAAGGATGGGCCACCTACGCCGAGCAGTTGATGGTCGAGGCGGGCCACGGCGGGCCGGAATTGCACCTGCAGCAGCTGAAAATGCGGCTGCGATTGATCATCAACAGCATCATCGACCAGAAAATCCACACCGCCGGCATGACCGAAGGCGAGGCCATGGAGATGATGATGATCGACGGCTTCCAGGA
>JADGEP010000191.1 GCA_016744275.1 Candidatus Krumholzibacteriia bacterium
GCCTTCTGGATGTACTTCATCGCCTCGATCGCTGAAACCAACCGTGGTCCCTTCGATATGCCGGAGACAGAATCGGAACTGGTGGCTGGCTATCACATCGAATACACGGGCATGCGCTTCGCGTTCTTTTTCCTCGCGGAATACGCCAACCTTTTCCTGGTCAGTTTGATCGCAGTGATGGTTTTCCTGGGTGGCTGGTGGGCTCCGATTCCCGGCATGGATGCATTCATTCCGCCGGCGTTGACGTTCATCATCAAAGGCATCCTGATGGTCTTCTTCAACATGTGGGTGCGCTGGACGCTACCCCGGGTGCGGGTTGATCAGCTGATGCACTTGTGTTGGAAAGTGATGATTCCCATCTCGCTGTTGTGCGTGATTGGATCGGGTATCTGGCAGATGGCATCTGGCCAGTTGAATTAGGTCCTTGGGAGCTGGTGTGGGTCGAATTCTCGGAATGGTTGGCTAGCCAATGAATTCCGATTCCAGAAGCGTGTGGTTCTGGACAGACGATTGGTTGGCTAGCCAACCATCTTGAAAAAACAGAGTGTGTGACGTCGCAACGAGCAGCGGCAAGCCGGCTAACCCCGGACATCCTTAGCGGAGAGAAATGATGGCCCAGTACTTCGCGGACATCTTTGAAACAGTCATTTCGGTGCTCAAGGGTATGCGGATCACGATCAAGCATATCTACAAGAAGCCGGTGACACTGCAGTATCCGGACGAGCGCCAGGTCATGCCTGAGCGTTATCGCGGATTTGTGCACAACGACATGACGAAATGCGACAGCTGCAACCTCTGCGCCAAGCTTTGTCCGGTCGATTGCATCTATATCGAAACCGAAGGCAAAGCGAAAGAGCGCATGATGACGCGCTACGCCATCGACTACAACAAGTGCATCTGGTGCTCGTTGTGTACCGAAAACTGCCACACCGGTTCGATCACCATGAGCCACGATTACGACCACTCGGTGTACGACCGCAAGACGTTGGTCTACGAATTCATGGATCCGGCTGAAGGCGTGATTCCTTGCCACCGCGCGACCCGAGTTGAAATGGGTTGGTGGGTCGAGGAAAAGAAAGAAAAACCAAAGCCGAAGCCCAAGCCTCCGGTGGAAGACAGTCCTGCTGCTGAAGACAAGCCTGCTGCTGAAGACAAGCCCTCCGATGATAAGGGAGTGGAATAGTGACCGGTGATTTGATTTTCATCCTCCTGGCCCTGCTGACCGTTGTGCCGGCAATTTGGGTCGTGTTCAGCCCCAATATCGTACACGCGGGTTTTGCCCTGCTGTTCACGCTGTTGGGTGCGGCTGGATTGTACGCCTATCTGGGCGCCGACTTCATCGCCATCACCCAGTTGATGGTCTATGTGGGCGGTGTGCTGGTGCTGGTTCTCTTCACGGTGATGATGACGCGGATTCCGCATGGGGAAAAACGCAATCGAGGCCTGGACCGGTATGTGCCGGCTGGCGTTTTTGCAGCCCTGGTTTTTGCGGTGCTGTACAAAGTGGTCACGGCGGTGCAGTGGAACGGTTCGTTCCAGGCGCCCGAGGCAACAATTGAGGAAATCGGTGCCAACCTGATGACCAACTACATCTTCCCGTTTGAGTATGTGTCGCTGGTACTGCTGGCAGCCATGATCGGCGCGGCGATCCTGATTCGCGAGAGCAAAACGCGTGATGAGCATCCGGAAGAAAAAGAAACGACGGAGGTGCAGTCATGAACGTCGGACTGCCCCATTTCCTGACCGTCAGCGCGATCCTGTTTTCTCTCGGTCTGTTTGGCGTGATGTCGCGCCGCAACGCCGTGGGAATCCTGATGGGTGTCGAGCTCATGCTCAACGCCGCCAATATCAATTTCGTGGCCTTCTCGCGCTACGTCGAGCACAGCATCAACGGCCAGATGATGGCTGCTTTTGTGATCGTGCTGGCCGCCGCCGAAGCCGCTGTCGCCCTGGCCATTGTCCTGGCGATGTATCGTAATTTTGGCACAGTCCACGCGGACTCCGTGCAAAGCCTGAAGCGATAAGGGAGATCACCGGTGTTGAGTGAAACCGGCATCCTGTATGCAGCCCTGGCCATTTTGGTCCTGCCGCTGGCGTCCTATGTGATCACGTTTTTCTTCGGAAAAATGCTGCCGCGCAAAGGCGACTTCGTAGGCGTGACCTTCATGGGCCTGGCCTGGTACGCGGCTATCCGCATCTTCATCACCTTCTGGAAGATCGGCGATCCGAGCTACCGGATGGAGAAGGCGTTCACCTGGCTCGACCTCGGAGGCTTCAGCCTCGACGCGGGCATCCTGGTCGATGGCATGACCTCGATTATGCTGATGGTCGTTACGACGGTGAGTTTCCTGGTGCATCTGTACTCGACCGGGTACATGAAAGGCGACCGACGGTACGAGCGTTTCTTCGCCTTCCTGGGTTTTTTCACCTTCTCGATGATCGGCATCGTGCTGGCGAACAACTTGTTCTTCCTGTACGTGTTCTGGGAGTTGGTGGGTCTGGCCAGTTACCTGCTGATTGGCTTCTTCTTCCACAAGCATTCGGCGGCCAACGCCAACAAGAAGGCCTTCCTGACCAACCGTGTTGGTGACTGGGGCTTCT
The DNA here is from genome assembly GCA_016744275.1 of Candidatus Krumholzibacteriia bacterium. Lineage (GTDB taxonomy): Bacteria > Krumholzibacteriota > Krumholzibacteriia > LZORAL124-64-63 > LZORAL124-64-63 > JAGRNP01. Next base: position 2,602 of record JADGEP010000191.1, read on the forward strand.
GGCTGGGCATCCTGACCTTCTTCACGGCCACTGGCACGTTGAATTACTTCGAGCTCTTTGCTCACGCCCACGTCGGCACCATCCAGGGCACTTTGATGACCTGGGCGGGCATTGGCCTGTTCATGGGCTGTGTTGGCAAATCGGCCCAGATGCCGCTGCACATCTGGCTACCAGATGCCATGGAAGGCCCGACTCCGGTTTCGGCCCTGATTCATGCCGCAACCATGGTGGCCGCTGGTGTCTATATGGTGGCCCGCCTGTCGCCGCTTTTCGGCGCCAATGCGCTGTTGGTTGTCCTTTATGTGGGCTCCATCACCGCTTTCCTGGCGGCGATGATCGCCCTGGTCAAAACAGATTTCAAACGGGTGCTGGCTTTCTCGACTCTCAGCCAGTTGGGCTACATGGTCATGGCCCTCGGCGCCGGCGATCCCGTCAACGCCATGTTCCACCTGACGACCCACGCCATGTTCAAGGGCTTGCTGTTCCTGACAGCTGGCTCTGTGATCCACGCGGTGCACAGCCAGGAAATCACTGACATGGGTGGCCTGCGCAAGAAGATGCCGATCACCTTCATCACCTATATGATCGGGACCCTGGCCTTGGCCGGTGTGCCCGGATTGTCCGGCTTCTACTCCAAGGACGGTATCCTGGGTTCGGCCCTGGCCTTCGGCATGACCGATGGGCACTACCTGCCGTTTATCCTGGGCATTGCCGCGGCGTTGTTGACGCCCTTCTATATGATGCGCCTGACCTTCAAGGCCTTCTTCGGCAAACCGGCGGATCAGGAACGCTACGACCACGCCCACGAGTCGCCCTGGAACATGACCATGCCGCTGATCATCCTGGCGGTGCTGTCGATCTTCGTTTCGGGCTTCAACACCGCGGACAAAAGCTGGTTCAGCAAATTCGCCGCGCCTTACGACGTGCCGGCCATCGCGGCCGAGTTCCATCTCGAAGCGGCGCCGGCTGATGCGCACGCCGCCGATGCGCACGCTGCCGATAGCCACGCCGTTGACTCTCATGGCGAACCCGTCGTTGCGGCTGACGCCCATGGCGCCCCGGCTCATGGCGAAGCGGTTGCTGATGGTCATGGCGATGGCCACGGTGATGGTCATGATGTGCACCACACTGCTCACATCCGCGCCATGATCATGTCGATCATCATGGTCATCCTGGGCATCACGGGCGCCTGGTGGGTCTACCACCAGAAGCGTGTCGATACGTCCAAGATCCAAAAACGGATGTCCGGCATGCACACTGCCCTGGAAGGCCAGTATTTCTTCGACGAGTTCTATGCGGCGACTGTCTACCGGTTCACCTTGTGGTTTGCCTGGCTGATGGCCGCTTTTGACCGGGTCGTGATTGACGGCATCGTCAACGGCACCGGGTACCTGACCCGCATTATTGCCCAGGTCAGTGGCGCCATCGACAAGTACATCGTCGATGGTGCGGTCAATGGTGTGGCGTCGGTCCTGCAAGGGGCTGGCGAAGGTTTCCGTCGTATCCAAACCGGACGGGTCCAGACGTACCTCACGTACACTGCGGCTTCGGTTCTGGTTTTGATCCTGATTTATCGTGTCCTTTAGGTTGATTAGCCACGGGTAAGACCCCGAGAGGAGCCCACGCATGGGTGAGCACATTCTTTCCTGGATGACCTTTTTCCCGGTCATTGGGGCGGCTGTGATCGCGTTCATTCCTTCAGAGCGCAAAGAGGTCATCAAGACAGTAGCTGCCGCGGCAGCTGCCGTTCCCCTGATCCTCGCGGTGCAGTTGTTCATGACGTTCGACCGCACGACGGCCGGATTCCAGTTCATCGAACACTACACCTGGATCAAAAGCTTCAACATCGAGTACTTCATGGGCATTGATGGCCTGAGTGTACCGATGGTGCTTTTGACGGCGTTCCTGTCGTTTATCTGCGTGATTGCTTCGTGGGGCATCAACAAATCAGTGAAGGGCTACTTTGCCCTGTTCCTGATTTTGGAAGCGGGAATGTTCGGTGTGTTCTGCGCCCTGGACTTCTTCCTCTTCTATGTTTTCTGGGAAGTGATGCTGCTGCCGATGTACTTCCTGATCGGTATCTGGGGTGGCCCGCGCCGCGAGTACGCCGCCATCAAGTTCTTCCTCTACACCCTGGCTGGCTCGGTGCTCATGCTGTTGGCGATGATCGCCTTCTACCTGCACACCAGTGATCCGGTCACGGGCGGCCACACGTTCAACATGTTGCACATGTTCGACCAAGCCAATCACAGCGAATGGCTGCAGGGAACCAACGTGCGCCACGTGCTCTGGCTCGCCTTGTTCATCGGTTTTGCCATCAAGGTGCCGGTCTTCCCCTTCCACACCTGGCTTCCGGACGCCCACGTTGAGGCACCGACCGCCGTGTCGGTCATCTTGGCCGGGGTGCTGTTGAAGATGGGAACCTATGGCATCCTGCGCATCAGTTATCCGATGCTGCCTGACCAAGCGCTGTGGTTCAGTTATACGCTGGCACTGCTCGGGACGATCAACATCCTGTATGGCGCGTACTGTGCCATGGCCCAGACTGATATGAAGAAACTGGTGGCCTATTCATCGGTCAGTCATATGGGTTATGTCATGCTCGGTATGGCGGCCATGACGAGCGCCGGTATCAACGGTGCGGTGCTGCAGATGTTCAACCACGGCACGATCACGGCGATGATGTTCCTCTGTGTGGGAGTCGTGTATGACCGGGCTCACACTCGCGAGATCAATGCCTTTGGCGGCTTGGGTATGCAAATGCCCTTGTACTTCAGCTTCTTCAGCTTCGCGCTGTTTGCGGCTTTGGGCCTGCCGGGCTTGAGCGGCTTCGTCAGTGAAGCGATGATCTTCATGGGTGTCTTCCCCGTGTACCGCACGATCACGATCATTGCGGCCCTGGGCATCATCATTGGCGCGGCCTACGTGCTCTGGATGTTGCAACGCGTCTTCCTGGGTCCGAAAAACGAGAAGTGGGATTCGCTGCCGGACATCAATGCTCGCGAAATGTTCACTCTCGTTCCCATCGGCATCCTGGTGCTGCTGCTCGGTGTGTACCCCATGCCGGTGCTGGACCTGATGAAGGTGACGTTGAACAATCTGATCAAGGTGGTGGCTGGTTAGGTCCTTCAGTGACCACCCGCCCGCCTATCATGAATCGTTGAGAACCGAATGAGGAGCGTTCCTCGATGGAACTGAATTTGAACATTCCCAGTTGGTCCGACCTGAGGTTCTGGCTGCCCGAAGCCATCCTCTGCATCACCTTCCTGGTCGCCCTGCTGGGTGACCTGGTGGTGCGTGGGCGCCGGACCTGGGTTCCGTTTGCCGTGTCGGTCGCTGGCTTGATCACCGCCGGCGCCTACGCCGTGGCGGCCATGAACCACGGCCTGGATGCCGGTCAATTCCAGGGCCACACCATCATGGGCAGCCTGATGATTGTCGACGGCATGGCTGGGTTCTTCCGCCTGCTGTTCATTTTTGCCAGTCTGGTCACGGTGCTCTTTGCCTGGACGAGCGAAGAGATCATGGGCAAACGCCGCGAGAACAAGGGCGAGTTCTACGCCCTGACAGTTCTGCTGACGGCCGCGATGATGGTCATGGCCGAAGCGCGCGATCTGCTGATGCTGTTTCTTTCCATGGAAGCGGTAGGCCTGATCAGCTACGTGATGGCCGGCTACATGCGCACGAGCCTGCGCAGCTCCGAAGCTTCGCTGAAATATGTCCTGTTCGGTGCGGTCAGCAGCGCAATCATGCTCTACGGCATGTCCCTGCTCTACGGCATGACCGGAGCCATGGAGTTTGATGGCATCCGCAACGCCTTGATTTCGGGCACAGTCGACCCCTTCGCCTTACTGGTGGTTGTGGTGTTGATCCTGGCGGGCATGAGTTACAAAATTGCTGCGGTGCCTTTCCACTACTGGTGTCCGGATGTTTACGAAGGTGCGCCGACTCCCGTCAGCGCGATTTTCTCGGTGGGCCCCAAGGCCGCCGGTTTTGCTCTGATGATCCGCTTCTTCTATACCACATTTGCCGCGGGCACCGACGCGGGCACCCAACTGGTGCAAGACATCAATTGGCCCTTGTTGGTGGCCGTGATGTCGGTTGCGACCATGACCTACGGCAACCTGGTGGCGTTGCGCCAGACCAACGTGAAGCGCATGCTGGCTTATTCGTCCATCGCCCACGTCGGTTACCTGCTGATGGGTTTTGTCTTGCTGAGCAGCGCCGGATTGGCTTCGATCCTGTTCTACCTGCTGGTCTATACGCTGATGAACCTGGGCGCTTTCTTCTACGTGGTGGCGATCAACAACCATCTCAAGAGTGAAGAACTGAGCGACTACGTGGGCATCGGCTTCCGCGCCCCGTGGGCCGGCGCCATGATGGTCATCTTTCTGGCTTCATTGACCGGCGTGCCGCCCTTCGCTGGCTTTGTTGGCAAGTTCTACCTCTTCACCGCCGTGCTGGACAAGCAGTGGTTCTGGCTGGCCATCGTCGCTGCGCTCAACAGCGTCGTGAGTCTCTACTACTACTTCAAAGTGGTGCGGGCGATGTTCCTGTCCACGCCCGCCGAAGGCACGGATATGTCGCCGCTGAAACTGCACTGGTTGCAGTACGTGGTCCTGGCCATGCTGGCGATCCCGACGCTGGCATTGGGGCTCTTCTTCGAGGAGTTCAAAGGCTTGGCAGATATGGCGATTGGGATGATGGGCGGCTAGCTGCCACCGACGCAGGAAACATTTCGACGCCCCTGGGA
>JADGEP010000192.1 GCA_016744275.1 Candidatus Krumholzibacteriia bacterium
GCGCAGCACGACACGGTCGGCTTCATTGGTGACCCACACCGGCTGGATGTTCTGATCAGTGGCCGCGTCTGTAAAAACATCATTGGCCAGATCCCAAAATTCCCAAGCCGAACCGGTCGTATTCCACCGCCGGAAATCGCCGTAGTCGTTGACCGAATATTTGCTGGTCAGCGCGTAGTCGGGCAGGTCGGCGTGGCCGTAGTTGACGGGTTGCTCAAAGGGATCACTCGCGGCCCCGGCAGCGTCAAAATTGGTTTCGAACAGGATGTGCACTTGCATGCCATCCCAATCCGACTGGAAGGGCAGTTCAAGAATCAACTCGTCCGGAGTATTGTCCACCACCAGAGCCGTCAGGTCGGTCTTGTCGAAGGTCTGGCGAGTGAGGGGCTCTTCATACCAGACAGGGTCGGTGATGACGGTGACGTCGCGCAATTGCAAGCCCGTGTCGTCGCCAGCTAGGCTGCCGCCATCGCCGGTGATCGTCACCAGGCCAGAGCCGCCGCTGGGGGTGAATGTACTGGTTGCACGTCCTTCAGCATCCGAAACGGCCGAGGTGGGAGCAAAAGTGCCCAAGCCCGCGGGTTCGGCGGAAAAAACGATGGTCTGGCCCGCTTCAGCCGTATCGTTGCCAAACTGGTCGATCAACTGCCCGGTGACGACCACCGGCTGATTCAAATCACTGACGCTGCTGGGCAACGAGAGCCGCCAACCATTGGTGGCGCCGGCCAGCGAGGTCAACGCCAGCAGAGGTTCACCGCTATCGAGGGCACCGGCTTCCACATTCAAAACGCGGTTGTTGATAACGACCGAGGCGGTGGCCAGCAATGATCCCGCTCCGGTGGCGCGGATGCTGCCAATGGCCAAACCCGTGCCGTTGGTCAGGGTGGTGGGCACTTCGAACTGCCCGTTTCCGGTTGAAGTATTGTCCACGCCAAAGCCGACGGGAATATCCGGCAGCAGGCTCAGGTTGCCCGCCGAATCATACAGCTGGGCTGAGACGATGATGGCGTCGGTTCCATCGGCAATAAGAGTGTCGCGCTCGGCAGTCAGCACCACCGTCGTGGGCTGGGGGTCCTGGAAAGCCACGACTATGCGCCCGGCAATGGGCGCCTTGTTGGGCTGGGCCAGGTAGACCCGCAAGACTTCAACCGCGGTATTGCTCATATAAAATTCAGCCCTGCCATTGGCAAAACTGACCAGCGAATCGACCGCGGCCTCGGTCGCGTTGCGATAAAACACGGGGGCACCGGTGGTGGGTGAGATGTCATCCATTTTCCGCGCCGAGAGTTTGAAGCCGGACAGCTGACCGTCCAGGTCATAGAGGTCGTCGAGGCCGTCGTCATCACGAGCGGCGAGCAGAACCCGACTGCTGGTCCAGGGATCCTGGTCCGGGTTGTAGTAGGTGGCTTTGATTTCGGGCAGGGTCTCGCCCTCATCGTTGACGATTTCAAGGTGAGTGGCCCGTACGGCGGTCAGTTGCACTGCGCCCAGGGATGTGTCGGCGGCGGTGATTTCAAAAATGTGGGTGTGGTGCTGATAACCGGAGGCGTCAAATTCCAGGCGGAATTGGCCGGGCTCGAGGAAAAAGGTGAAGGGGTCGCCGGCTGTGGCAAAACTGAGCGAGTCGCGGAAGGCGCCGCTGAGGTTGTCAAACAGTTGCCATTGGCCGGTGGCATCCGGCCCCTCAAAGGCCAAGGTGCCGCTGACTTCAGCAGCCAGGGGCAAAGTGAGAACCAGTCCCGTTAGGTCGGTGCCGGCGGTGACATCAATCATCAGTTCAGTGGGCACATACTGGGCCGGTTGGGTCGAGGCGGCCAGGGTGAAGGCGCCTCCCACGGGGGTGAAGAATTGAAAGTCGCCACCGGTGAAAGGGAAGCCGGTGAAATCCAGATCAACTCCGTCGGCGTCACGAAAGTACAGGGTGCCGGGCTGGCCGGGGCCATCGGCAAAGGCGACCGAACCGCTGATTTCCGTTTGGCGCAGCAGTGCAAAATCGAAGCCCGTCACATCCGTGCCGGCGGTGACGGTGACGGGATTCTGGAGCGGGAGATAGGTGTCTGCTGAAACAGCCACGACGTAGTCGCCACCGGTCTCCACAAAGAACAAATAGGGTCCACCCGCGGTGGCGATGATGGACGAGTCCAGGACCGTGCCCTGCCCGTCTTGCAGTTCCACAGTTGCGGTGGCGCCGGGACCAGAAGCGAAACTGATGGTTCCGCCGATGGAGGTGGCCTTGTCCAGGGTTTGGTTGGCGCCTGTGACCTGTTGGCTTTGGGCAACATCGACGATGACCGTGTCGGCAAAATAGCCAACGGCGCTGGTCGTGACGCGGTAGCGCCCGGCAGCGAGTCGGGGCAATGTCCAAATGCGCTCGCCCACAGCTGTGGTGACCACTGAAAGTGGAGCACCGGGCTCACGTCCGGCAAATTCGATCAATTCAGCCTCAACGGTGACGGTGGCCGTCCCGGCATCCTGCGGCAGAACGGCCGTGCCGCTGATGGAGGCGTCGGCGGCATCCGGGATGCCGTTGCCATCGGCGTCAATGACCGAGGCGTGGAGGTTGTTGAGGATCACCGTGGCCAACCCGCCATCGAGGCCAGGATTGCTCGGTGCGGCGTCGCGGCCGTTGAGGCTGTCGGCAGCAGAAGTGGCAACGGCCACCGCCTTGATCACCGCATGGGCGGGTACCTGGCCGCCAAGGTCCGGATAGATCGCGGTCCAGGGCAGGGCAAATTCAGCATTGAGCCAGAAGGGGAAACGCGCTGCGGCCTTGGTGCCGCCATTGAAGGCCTGGGCCCGGGTGATGTCGCCGGTGATGCCAACACTGGCGCCGGTGTCATCGGTGATCAGGTGAGCACGGGGGATGAAGCCGGGAAAGCCTTCGTCGGCGCCACGGTTCAATACAAGTTCGAAAGCGTGGTCCTGGGGCAGGGCAAAATTGCCGGCCGCCGAGTCGATGACCGCAGCGCTGTTGGGCCCGATGCCTCGGTCGAGGTCAAAATAGACCGACAGGGCTTCGTTGGCCCCAAAATCCTGGTAGGTGACCGCGACGTAGAGGTTGTCCTGATCCCAGGTCAACCACAGGCGCCGCGTATTGGCGGTGCGGGCCAAATCGTCGTCGGCGATGTCGTTGGCGACCAGATCGGCCTGATCCCAATCGAGACCGTCACCAGTTATGGTGCCGTCGATGACGGGAGCGTGAAAAGGAACGGCCCAGGCGACCATCGCCAGAGACAGTAGTGTCAGAGACAGAAAAACCGCAGCCACCAGCAAGCGGGTGCGGACGGAGATCAGAGCGGCAGTTTTTTTCATAGTTTGGGCAATCTACAGGAAAAGTAGTGAGAGTTTCAATGGAATTCGTCAGTTGAACAGATTTTCAATGAAGGTGGTGACGGGTGTTGTTCCCAGGCCGCAAACAGGGTAAAGTCCCGGCCTATGAAACATCTTGGCGATGGCATGTCCCTGCGGGGAACCATAGTGAGTGCGGTGTTGCTGATGGCTTTGGTGCTGACAGCATCGTGTGGCCGTGTGGACCGCTCCCGCAGCGTCATCATCTGGGAGCAGATGGATCCCAAGGAGCAGGAGTTTTTTGACATCCATGTGGCCGAATTCCAGCGCCGCAATCCCCAATACGCCGATTTCACCATCGAAAGGGTGCATTACCGCACCGAAGACCTGCAGACCCAGTTTCAAACCGCGGCTCTGGCCTACGGCGGGCCCAGCATGGTTTACGGTCCGGCAGACAAAATAGGGCCCTATTCCATCATGGGGCTGCTGATGCCGGTGGAAGAGTTGCTGCCCCAAAGTGAAATCGACCGATTTGAGCCCGAAACCCTGCCCATTTTGGATGATCACGTGTGGGGTTTGCCCGATCATGTGGGCAATCACCTGACTCTGGTGGCGAATTTGGACCTGGTGGCCGAGATCGCCACCGATACGGACCAATGGCTGACCCAGCTGGCCCAGGCCACCATTGACGAAGATGGCGATGGCCGGCCAGAGCAGTATGGCTTGGTGTTTAACTTGTTGGAGCCCTTTTGGTTGGTGCCCTGGCTGGGGGGCTTTGGTGGCTGGGTGATGGACGACGCGTCCGCCCCGACACTGGACAGTACGGCCATGGTTGGGGCCCTGGAATTCCTGAACGATTTGAAAAAATCACGGGTGGTGCCCCTGGAATGCGACTATCCGCTGGCCGACACCATTTTTAAGGAAGGCCGGGCGGCGTACATCATCAACGGGCCCTGGTCCTGGGAGGGCTACCGCGAGGCGGGCATCAACGTGGGCCTGGCGCCCATGCCAAAAGTCAGCGCCACCGGAATCTGGCCCGCCCCGATGACTTCGGCCAAATGCTATTCGGTGAACCGCTACCTGGATCCCGAAACCCACGAGGTGACCGCCGCGCTGCTGTCCTACCTGACGGGCACCGAGGTGCAGATCGCCCTGGCCAAAGGTTTGAGCGTGATGCCCGGCGACAAGGAAGCGTCCCGCAATCCGGACATTTTAAATGACCCTGCCTTGTTGGCCAGCCAGGCCCAGATCGAAAAGGGCCGCCTGATGCCCATCGTGCCCGAAATGCGGGCCATCTGGGATGCCATGCGTCCGGCCTACCAGAGCGTGATGAATGGCGAATTGGAACCTGAAGACGCCGCCCGCCAGATGCAAGACCGCGCCGCCACGATGATCGAAAGGATGCGCGAGTAATGGGACCAAGGCAGAACAAACTCGCCTTCTGGTTTCTCATGCCCTCAGCCTTGGTGCTGCTGGGCGTGGTGGCCTACCCGTTCTTTTTCAACGTGTGGATATCGTTGACGAATTGGAACATGTTCCATTTCCGCGATCCCGAATTCATCGGCGCCACTCACTACCTGCGCCTGTTCAGCGAGCCCGATTTTTATAGAATCTTCGGCAAGACTCTGGCCTGGACGGTCATCAACCTGATCTTCCATTTCACTTTGGGCCTGGGTGCGGCCTTGCTGCTGAATCAAAAACTGCCGGGCCGCAATCTGTACCGCGCGTTGTTGATTTTGCCCTGGGCCATGCCGCAATACATCAGTGCGCTGACCTGGCGCGGCATGTTCAACGTCGAATACGGCGCGGTCAATATCCTGTTGAGCAAGGTGGGCATTGACGCGGTGCCGTGGTTCAGCAGCGAATTCTGGGCCTTCATGGCGCCGGTAATCACCAACATCTGGTTGGGGTTCCCCTTCATCATGGTGATCGCATTGGGCGGATTGCAGAGCATTCCCGAAGAGTTGTACGAAGCGGCGCGCATCGATGGCGCGGGGCCGGTGCGGCGGTTCTTCAACATCACCTTGCCGATGCTGAAACCGGTGTTGATGCCGGCTTTGGTTTTGGGCACCATCTGGACCTTCAACAACCTGAACGTGATCTGGCTGGTGACCGACCAGGGACTGCCCGCGGACAAAACCCACATTCTGGTGACCTACGTCTACAAAGCGGCCTTTATGTACTATCGCTACGGCTATGCGGCGGCCTTCAGCGTCTTCATTTTCCTGGTCCTGGTTTTTATCGTCAAGGGCTACAACCGCGCAGCCCAGGAAGAGGCATACTAGGATGGCCAACCCCAACAAACGCCGATTGGCGAAGATGTGGAATCATGTCTGGATCCATGCCTTGGTTTGGCTGTTGGTCGTCTTTGCTGTCTTCCCCATTTTGCAAATTGTCGCGATCAGTTTGCGCCCGGGTGACCAACTTTACAGTACGGAATTACAGTTGATTCCCGATGGCGCCACGCTGGATGCCTACCGCATCATGTTCACCGAAAAACCGTTCCTGCTTTGGCTGCGCAATTCGATGGTCGTCTCTTTGGGCACCGCGGTGATTGGCGTGGCCCTGGCCAGCCTGGGCGGATTTGCCCTCTCTCGCTACCGCTTCGGCGGACGTGGTGCGGCGTTGCAGGGCATCCTTATGACCCAGATGTTTCCCGCAACGATGTTGTTGCTGCCCTTGTACTTGTTGATGCGAAAGCTGCATCTGGTGGACACCCTCGGCGGGGTGATGATCGCCTACGTGGCGACGGCCCTGCCGTTTTGCATCTGGACCATGAAGGGGTATTACGACACCATTCCAGTGGCCTTGAATGAGGCCGCGCTGATCGATGGGTGTTCACCCCTGCAGGCGTTCATGCGCGTGACGTTGCCTTTGAGCACGCCGGCTTTGGTGATCACCGCGCTGTTCAGTTTCATGACCGGCTGGAGCGAATTCATGGTGGCGCGGGTGATGCTCGCGAGCAAAGAATTGATGACCTTACCGCTGGGCCTGGAGTCGTTGTTCACGACCTACCAAACGGAATGGGCCAACTACGCGGCGGGCTCATTGTTGGTCTGTTTGCCGGTGGTGGTTTTGTTTCTGGTCTTGAATCGTTATTTGGTGTCGGGCCTGACCTTGGGCAGTGTCAAAGGTTAGCCTACGCAAACAGGGGGAATGATCATGAAGAGGCTCATCATTTTTGGCGTTCTGGCGGCATTGGTAAGTGCTGCAATGGCCTCTCCTACGCAGGCCCAGGGCCGGCTTTTTCCCGCGGATACGAGTGGATTCAGTATCGCGGTCGGAGCCAGTTCCGGCGATGACTTCACCAGCCAGGGTGTGGCCATGGCGCTGACTTCCCGCACCCAGTTTGACATGGGAATCGCCGTGTCGCGGCTGAGTTTGGACAACAATGTTATCGGCAATGGCGGTTCGGGTGTGGAGATCCGGCCGTTTGCCAGTTGGGCTGTATTGCGCCCCGCCCGAGGCAAACACCTCGGGCTTGAACTGGCGGCCGGGTATTCCAAGGGCGTATACGAGAGCGACGATATGATTTTTGAAGGCTGGTTTCAGGCGCGCGACGCACTCTCTGTGGGGACCAATATCTACGTTCGCTTGGTCAGCTCACCCACATTGGTGATCTATCCCGGTTTCAGTGTGGACTACGTCAAATATGACCTCGACAGTGGCCGGACAGGTAGCGCTGACGACGACTTGGCCTATGGCCTGGATGTGACTTTCCGCTTCAACGACAAGGTTTACCTGACACCGGCGTACCAGAGTATCGGTGACGACAAAGTGTTCAGTCTTTCGCTCGGGCTGCTGATTTCAGGTACCTAAAGGTAGCAATACATGGGTGGACGGAGACGATGTGAAGACACGGGTATATTTTGCGACATTGTTGCTGTTGGCCGCACTCTCAGGGTGCAGCTCAGAAGACCCTGCCTCACCGCTGAATTCTGATGGAACCGGTGAACCTGTGGCCGTGCAAGTCGTGACGGTCGTGGGGGCCGACGGCGCGCCGGTCCTTGAGGTGCCGACCATCGTGCACGAGCTCCACTGCGACGAGGGGCTGAACTACTT
>JADGEP010000193.1:0-1953 GCA_016744275.1 Candidatus Krumholzibacteriia bacterium
GGGCTCAACAGTCCGGGTCAGTCTTTGGGGGTTGGCTCGTCTTCATCCAGGTCCGGCAATTCATCCAGGTCCGGCACTTCATCCAACCCCGTGAATTTTGGCACCCTCAGGGTCTTGCAAATCTTGCGCGCCAGGATGTGATAGATGTGGGTTTCCCAATTCACGATTCCCGCCCGCATGTGCAACTGGCGCAGGTACGTCAGAAACTTCAACCGCTCCTGATCCGAATACCCGACCTCGCGCATGGCATAGGCCATGTGGGCGTACATGTTGTCCAGCTCCCATTGAGTGGGCAGCTTGGTTGAGCGGTGCGGATGGCTGACACGCATTTCGGGGCGGCGCGCTGTCGCCGTCGGGTTGGTTTCCTGGCGGCCCGAAATCGCTGTGCTCGGCGACTCAGCCCGCTGCATCGCCTGCCGAATTTCCCAACTGAAGAGCATCACGGCCTGGGCCAGATTCAACGACGGTTGCTCGGGCGCGGTGTCGACGGTCGAGAGATAGCGGCAGAGATCGGTCTCGTCGTTGGTCATGCCGGTGCGCTCGGTGCCGAACATGATCACGACTTTTCCCGAACGCGAATGGTCGGCAATCTGATCGCCCAGTTCACTGGGTGTGAGCAGCGCGCGCTTGCGCAGTTTGCGGGTTCGGGCCGTCGTGCCGGTGACGACCAACGAGTCGCTCACCGCTTCGATCACATCGTCAACGACCACGGCGTTCTGGAGAATGTCCTCGGCGCCGTGAGCCAAAGCCCGGGCGCTGCGCCCTTTGGGGTTGATCGGGTCAATCAACCGCAAGTGTTTCAGCCCCATTGTCTTCATGGCACGACAAGTGGCCCCGATGTTCATCGGTTCGGTGGTGCGGCTGAGGACAACGATAACATTGTCGAGGTTGGCGTGGCCGAGAGTATCGGCGATTCCGGTCGGGCGTTCCGTGCTCACGATTCGTTCTTCTCAAGCAACATCAGGCATTCGATGTGTGCCGTCTGTGGGAAGAAATCCATGACCTTCAATTTGCGCACCACGTATCCGGCCTCGACGAGGGCCTTGGTATCGCGAGCCAAAGTGGCGGGGTCACAACTCATGGAAATGATCTGCCGCGGGCCCAAGTCGATCAGCGCCTTGACGCCTTCTTTGCCCAGTCCGGCGCGCGGGGGGTCGACGATGCAGAGGCCGGCGGCCCAGGCTTCAGGGCTGGCCAATCCGGTTTCGGTGACAACCCGATCCATGGCGCCCTTGCGCAGAGTGATCCGGTCGCGAATGGCTTTGGCGTGTTTGATGTTGTTGGCCGCGTCGCGGTGGCTGTTGCGGTCGGTGTCCACGGCGATGACCTGCTCGAACAGATCGCCGAGGGTCAGGGCAAACAGGCCCACGCCACAAAAGAGGTCGCCCATCAGGCCGCCGAGGCGACCGGCTTCGCTGATCTCGCCGATCCACTCGCGCATGGTTGCCACGGCGGATTCGGTCTCGGCCAGGTTGCCCTGGAAAAAGCTTTGGGCCCCGACGCGGAATTTGTGTCCGGCCACTTCATAGACCAGATGATCGCGGCCCCACAAAGGCAAATTGTTGTACAACAGGCCCACACAACCCGGAGCAGGCGCTTCGCCTTCGGGGTTGGACGAGAGAATCTTCTTCATCACCTTCATGCGCTGGGGCTGGCCAAAAATCGAAAGCAGCCAGTTGCCCCGGCCGTCCATGCGCACCACGACCTGCTCCACCGGCGGCAAAAAGCGCAGCCAGGGCAGGATGTCGCGGTTGAATTGCTCGTCCATCAGGGCGCAGCTGTCCAGGGGCACGACTTCGTGGGTGCCACGCCGCACCATGCCGTAGTGGCCGGCGGGATTGGCGACCACCCGAATGCGGTTGCGGTAGCCCAGCACTTGTTCCGGATCGGGGCCGGTCAACAAATCCGAAACATCCATCTTGCCCAGACGTTGGAAACAGTCCGACACGATGT
>JADGEP010000193.1:1963-7339 GCA_016744275.1 Candidatus Krumholzibacteriia bacterium
ATGTCGGCTTTGGCCTGGCGCTGGGTGGCGGCGTCCAGGTGCTGCAGGTCACAGCCTCCGCATTCGCCAAAATGCGGACAGGGCGCTTCCTGCCGTCCGGGCCCGGGCGTGATGATCTCGGTGAGTTTGGCGCGCACAAATCCTTTGCGCTGCTCCACCACCTCGGCCTTCACGTGGTCGCCAGGGGCCGTCAGGGATACGAATACAGCCTGGCCGTCATGTCGGCCCAGGCCCGCCCCACCGGTAACCAGCTTTTCGATCTGCAGGTCCAAGGCAGGGGTAGGGGGCGCTTCAGGAGCGCTTTGATCTGGATGCTTGTCATTCATAGTGCCGTTAAACTAGCATGGGGGTGGGATGCCTCCAAACCCGAATTTGCGGGCGAGGGCCCGGCAAAAGGAGTTGCGCGACGTGAACCGGCCAATAGGTGTCCTGATTATACTGGGTGGAATGCTGCTTGGCGGTTGTTCTCCCAAGCGTGTGACCACAACCGGTGTCGTGATCAAAGAGCCGGCGCCGGCGGATGTGACCGTGGCCGATTCGATCCCTGAAAAGCCCTCTCAAGCCACGATTAACCCCTTGCCCGAACCGCGCCCAATCGCAAAATCCGGCGGCTCTACAGCGGTCTCTTCAGTGCCGAAAAAATCAACCACAGCCCTGGGGCCGCGCGCGGTGGAGTTGGCCAAAGATCAGCTCGGCAAGCCCTATCAGTGGGGCGCCGCTGGTCCGGACAAGTTCGACTGCAGCGGACTGGTGCAATACGTCTATTCCAATCTGGGAGTGCAGTTGCCGCGGGTTTCGGGCCAGCAGGCGGGCGCCGGCGTTCATGTTGATCGGGAAGATTTGCTGCCGGGAGATTTGGTCTTTTTCCGCCTGTCGGGCACCCGCATCGATCATGTGGGCATTTACGTGGGTCGCGGAAAGTTTGTGCATGCCCCGCGCAAGCACAGCCCGGTGCGGTTCGACAGCCTGAACAACGCCTGGTGGCGCCGCAAATTTAAGGGGGGCAGAAGAGTGGGATGAGGACTATAGTTGGTCCCATGAAGGAAAGACTCCGGAATGCCGTTATCTGCAAGCCCCTGATCAGGGGGCTTTTCGTTGTTGGGGCCATCCTTGTTGGGGCTTGGGGGACGCTGGGTGGATCGGTCTCAGCGTTGGCCCAATCTGCAGCTGGCAACGCCACCGATACCCACGAATCGTATTGGGGAACCATCCCGGCCCGGGCCGATTCGGTCGAGAGGCAGTTTGTTGAAGAACCGCGACCAACCTGGGAAAATGTGGCCCTGGCGCCGTACTGGGTGGCCGGAGTGCCTTTTCGGGCGGCCTATTTTGCGACGGATCAAGCCTTTGTGGGCATCGAGAAGCTGGGTCTTTTTGGTGGCGAGGCGGAATACCCGGGAATGCCGGGTCCGTGGGGCACCTATCTTTTGCCGTCGTTCGCTATTCACGGGCTTGAGGGTGTGAAGCTGGGCGTCAACGTTTCGCGTCCCAATTTTCTGAAGCCCGGAAACATGCTTTTTCTGCGCGGCGTGCGGTCGACCAAGCGGGCGGGTGCCTATGCGGGTGGCGCTCTGTTCCATCTGGGCGATGTGTGGCATTTGGAAGTGGGCGGCGGCTTCGAATCAATGAACCAGGCCCGTTTTTATGGGCTGGGGCCAGGCTCTCTCAATGGAGACCTGAGCTACTACTACCGCAGCACCAGTTGGGGCGGCCTTGACTTGAATCGGGATTTCGCTTCGTCGCTGCAGGTCGGGCTGCGAGCGTATTATTCTGAGGTCAACGTGCATCAGCCGAGCTTCAACGACGACTTCTCCCTCGACACCATTCACAGGGGCGCGTTGCCCAATGGATATCCGGGCAAGTCGGGTGGTTGGACCACGCGTTGGGCCCTGTCCCGCGACACCGCCGAACAGAGCGGTCGACCAAAACACGGGGGCTACCAGTCGGTTTCGGCGTCGTACTTCGAGGCCAGCGATGGCAGCGACTTGAGCTACCTGACCTGGCACGCGAATCTGGAACATTTTGTCAGCTTGTGGCACTCCGACCGCACCCTGGCAGTGCGTGGTTTTGCCAGCCGCATCACTAACGTGGGCGATGCCGAAGTGCCCTTCAGTCGTTTGGTCACCTTTGATCGTCCTGATCAATTGCGGGGCTTCAGCTCCCTGCGTTTTTACGGCATGGGTGCGGTGGGGCTCAGCCTTGAGTACCGCTGGCCCATTTGGGTGGTGCGCGGGCGCGACGACATGGGTGTTGACGCCTACCTGTTCACCGATTCGGGCCAGGTGTTTGACCACACCAGTGATCTGAGCCTGAACAATTACCATTGGACCGGTGGCGGTGGCCTGCGATTGGTCAGTGCTGATCGCGGCCTGTCGGCCCGTTTTGAATTGGGCCTGAGTGATGAAGATGTGGTGGTCCGGCTGACTTTTGGCCAGACCTTCCAATACAACCCGAGAGGTTTTCTGCGTGGCAAGAATCCGACCAGAGTTCGCTGAGCGCGAACAGCGGACCAACAAACTGACCACAGCCTGCGGGCTGTGGCTGGTGCTGTTGATTGCCGTTGTGTCGGGCAATGCCGCTGTGGCCGGTGAACCGCTCAGCAATGATCCGGTCGTGTGGTATGCCAACGATGACCAACCCAGCGAAGTGCCGCAGTTCGCGGAACCGGGCTTGACCGTTTACGCTGTCGAAAGTGTTTTTGCCCGACCGTTCAGCCGATTTTGGCATCCCGGCCGGTTTCTGCGGCGGATCGGCAGTGGCGACGCTGCTCGCCCTGCCGGCAACGTCAATGCTCTTGATGAAGTCGTCAATTCGACCTGGTTCACCAATCGCATTGGTTTGGCGTCCCTGAGCCCGGCAGAGTTGGCCCACGGGCCCGCCTTTGGCAAATCCGAGGCCGACGGGCCGGATCGCAGCGCGCCCTGGACCATCATTGGCGCCAAGACCGCGGGCGTCACACCGGGTTTCCGCATCAAGGATGGCCGCGGCGATACGTGGCTGCTCAAGTTTGATCCGCCCAGCCATCCGGGCATGACCATTCGCTCGGGAGTGGTGGCCAACCTGATCTTTCATGCGGCCGGATTCAATACACCTGTTGACCGCTTGGTGGTTTTTGATCGCCACGACCTGGTGGTCGGCGAAGGTGCCAAGATGAAAGCGGGCCGCATCGGCACCATCGACATGACCGAAGCAAACCTGGATTCGGTGCTGACTTCAACCAACTCGATTTTTGGCGGCCGCTACCATGCCCTGGCCAGCCGTTATCTGAATGGCATCCCCCTGGGACCATTCGATGATCAAGACACCCGCGCCGACGATCCCAACGATTTGATCAAACATGAAAACCGCCGCGAGTTGCGCGCCTTGCGGGTTTTTGCCGGCTGGCTGAATCATTTCGATACCAAGATGCACAACTCCTTGGACATGTACGTCGGTGAACCGGGCCATGGCCACGTGCGTCATCACCTGATTGATTTTGCCTCGACTCTGGGCGCCTTCGGCGACCAACCCGTGAAGCGCTTCGGCTACGAATTTGGTTTTGATGTCTGGCCCACGGCTTCGCGCCTGCTCACGCTGGGCATGGTGGAGGACACCTGGGTTCAACTCGAGCGCCCCGAAGGTCTGGATGAAGTGGGGCTGTTCGATGTCGCAACGTTCGAGCCCGAGCATTGGAAACCGGACCTGCCCCACAGCGCCATGGCCAACCTGACTCGATTGGACGGCTACTGGGCGGCCAAGGTCATCTCGGCCTTCACCGACGAAGACTTGCGCATCCTGGTTGAACAGGGTCTCTTTCAGAATCAACAGGCCGCCGAATTCCTGATCAGTGCCCTGGCCGGCCGGCGCGACAAGATCGCCCGCTTCTGGTTCGGCGAAGTGCCGCCCCTGGATTTTTTCCGCATCGTCGGTGATCAGGTGGAGTTCATGGACCTGGCGATTGAGCGGGGATATGCGGAGCCGGCCCAAACTTCGTACCGTTACCGGATGGCTGCCGTGGATGCCGATCGCCATTTCGAACAGCGCACTGAATGGGAAGTTCTCCTGGACAGCGCGGTGCCCATCCCGGCCAATGAAGGCGGCTTCCGGCTCGGCGTGCTCCGGCCAGATGCCGCACACCAATTCCTGTCCCTGGAACTGCAAGTGAACCGGGGCGATGGCTGGTCGGCCTCGACGACGGCCTTCTTCAGCCTCCATGACGGACGCACCCTGGCGGTAGATCGATGAGTACTGTGAGCCCCACCACTAATGAAAGCCTGCTGGACCGCGGCTTACGAATCTTTGCTCCCGTGCGTGGTGGCGAAGGCGGCGCGGTGCTGCTGATGGCGCTGAATATTTTCCTGCTGATGACTGCCTACTACATCATCAAGCCCGTGCGCGAGGCGATGATCCTGGCCGAGTGGGGCGCCGAGGCCAAAATTTACGCTTCGGCCGGGCAAGCGGTGTTGCTGCTGGGTGTGGTGCCGCTCTATAGTCGCCTGGCTGGCATGATGAATTCGCGCAGTCTTATTTCCGCGGTGCTCATTTTTTTCGCCGGCTGTCTGGGCGGTTTTTATGTCCTGGCCCGGATGGGCGTCAGCCTGGGTATTCCCTTTTATCTCTGGGTGGGCATCTTCAACGTGATGGTGGTGGCCCAGTTCTGGTCTTTCGCCAACGACATCTACACTCCGGATCAGGGCAAGCGGCTGTTTGCACTGATCGGTTTTGGCATGTCGGCCGGCGCCGTCTCGGGCAGTTTCATCACCGGAAAATTGATCGCGCCTTTGGGCATCTATCAACTCATGTTGCTGTCGGCGATGTTGTTGTTGTTGAGTCTGGTCCTGACGATCGCCGTGTCGGCGCGGAAGAAGAACGCAGCCGCTACGACAACCACCCAGTCGCCGAACGAGGCCGACAAGCCGTTGACAGGACGCAGCGGGTTTGCGTTGGTTTTCGGCAACCGCTATCTGGGGCTGATCGCCCTGATGATGATCCTGGCCAACCTGGTCAATACGACCGGCGAGTATGTTTTGGGCGCCAAGGTGGCGGCTGATCGCCAGGCAGCCGTGCCGGAAATTGTGCAAACCGCCGCCATGAGCGACGCCCAATACGCCACCGCGGTGACCGCGCGTGAGGCCGAAGTTGGCGTGGCCATTGGTACTTTTTATGCCGGCTTCTTTTCCATCGTCAATTTGGTCGGATTGTTGGCGCAGTTGTTTTTGGTGTCGCGTTTGGTGGGTTGGATCGGCGTCAACCGGGCCCTGGTTGTCTTGCCGCTGTTGGCCATGGGGGGCTATCTGTTGATGGCGATCTTCCCCATTTTGAGCATCGCTCGCTGGGCAAAGACCGCCGAAAATGCCACCGACTATTCGTTGCAAAACACCGTGCGCAACATGCTATTTC
>JADGEP010000194.1 GCA_016744275.1 Candidatus Krumholzibacteriia bacterium
CTATCTGGGATTGGACCGTTCGGACACACCGCTCAATCTGGGGCGTCAATTGTTCCGAGCTTTTGCTGAAAAGTCGCCCTGGCAGGTGCGGACCGAACGCAAGCCGGTGGGCATGGGGCGCAATCCTCAGGCCGACCTGTTGGTGATGGCCAATTTGTTGAACGAGATGGAGTGGGGCGGCGAAGCGCGGCCCCGGGCCCGCGACGAAGAAGACGAAATGGGCTCGCCCTACGAACAAGTGCTGGCCAAATGGGAAAACCAGGTTGCCGATGACGGCGCCATTCTGTTGATCGAGCCGGGCATGAGAGCCTCGGGCATCAACCTGTTCCGGTTGCGCGAAGCGGCCATTTCTCGCGGGTGGCGGGTTGAGGCGCCTTGCCCGCATGCGGAGACCTGTCCCATGCCGGGGCATCGCAATTCGGCCTGGTGCCATTTCAGTTTCCTGCCCACAGGTGTGCCCATCTGGCTGATCAACCTGAGCCGCAAAGCGAAGCTGCCCAAGGAAAGGGCCAGCCTCAGTTTCCTGCTGCTCACCCGCGGCGAAAATCCACCGGTGAAAGTGGCTGGCGCCGTCAACAAAGACAGTGGCCACAGCTTCGTGCGAGTGGTTTCTGAACCCTTTGATTTGCCGGATTGGCACCGAGGGAGTTACGGCTGCTCGGGCCGAGGATTGGTACTGCTGCAGGACAAAAAAAGGCCCGACGACATGGGCCCGCACTCCGGCGATCTGTTGCAGGTGAGTTGGCCGGAAAAACCCGGCAAAGATGAGAAATCCGGCGCCTGGATTGTACCGCGCACCAGCTGAGATCAGGCCCGGTTGTTGAAGATTCCCGCCACGCTTGCGATCACCAATGCGGCACCGCCAGCAGTCCACATCGTCACCACTTCGCCCAAAATCAACCAGCCCAGAAATACAGCCACCACCGGATTGACGTAGGCGTAGGTCATGACCACCTGATAAGGCAGTCGTTGCAGGGTGATCATGTAGGAAGTGAAGGCGATCACCGAGCCGAAGATGACCAAATAGGCCCAGGCCAACCAAGCTTCGCCCGTGGGCGCTGGCATGGGCTCTTGCCGCAAGAAGACCACCACGACAAAGCCCACGCCGCCCAGCAATTGCTGGTAACCGGAAACGGCAATGACCGAGAGGTCTGTCTTGCGCCGTTGGAACCACAACGAGCCGATGGACCAGAAGAGCGGGGCCAGCAACAGGGCGATCACGGCCATGACATCGCCTTGGCTGCCGTGGCGCAGCACTGGCCAGGAAAGCACACCCACGCCAGTAAAACCCAGGAGGATCGAGCCGATCATTTTCGAAGTGGGCCAACGCCGGTCCGCCACACAGGTGATGGCTTCGCCATAGACAGGCATCGCCGCTACCAACAGTGCCGCCAATCCACTGGTGGCGCGCATCTCGGCCCAGGTCACCAGGCCGTTGCCACCGACCCAGAGCAATATGCCGCTGCCAAAGAGCAGGACAAATTCCTGTCGCGTCAGGCGCAGGCGTTGGTTCTTGAGCCGGGCCCAGGTCAGCAGGATGCCGGCCGCGACCACAACTCGCATCAGGGCCATGGTGAAGGGGGGAAAGCCCGCGCCCTCGCGCACCGCCACCCGGATCGCCAAATAGGTGCTGCCCCAGACCAGATAGACAACCAGCAGGTTGAGCAGTCCGGAGCGGTCCAATGATTGGCGATTGGGCATAGGGCAGGGTCCTTATCTGTGGGAGAGATTGCTTCGAGATTCTAAAATAGTGCCGGGGCTGCTGAGATGAAACCCGATTCCATCTCGGCAGCCGAATCCGGCCAAATCAAACTTCAGCAGTTGCGGGCTGGTCCAGGACCACTTCCATGCCCGCCAGGCGGTCGACCTGACGGCGGGCGTACCAAACGGCTACCAAGGCAGCGGACCAAGTGATGCCAAAGACGCCCCACCAGATGCCATCCAGGCCAAAATCAAAGACCCAGGTGGCCAGGCCAAAGACCAGCGCCGGGGCGGCCAGTTGGCGATACAGGCCGATCCACAGGCCAAAACCGGGCATTTTTAATCCCTGCAGGGCCGAAACGTTGACGAACAAGAGGATATACGCGTATTGGACAAAAGCGGCGATGCGCAGGTAGTGGCCACCGATATCGATCACGGCGGGATCTTTGGTGAACCGCCCCATGAGGAAATCGGCGCCAAACCAGATCAGCAGTGCACCCAGGGCCGTGGCCACCGCGCCGTAGCCCAAGGCCGTGCGCACAATGGTGCGCACCCGCCCAAAACGACCTGCGCCGCCATTTTGGGCAACCAGGGCCATGGTGGCCGAGTTCAAACCGATGGTGGGCATCAGCACCAACTGCTCAATGCGAGTCGCCACGCCATAGGCCGCCACGGCCGTTTTGCTGAAGTGGCTCAGGAACCAGGTTATGATCAGGATGCCCAGCGCCACGGTCATCATGTTCAGGCTCGCAGGCACGCCCTGCCCGATGATGGCCTTCAACTCGACCGGTTGCGGCCGCCAGTGGGCGCCCTCGCTGCGGTAGAGCAAGCCGGTTTGGCGGGTCTTCCAAGCCATATACAGAACGCCGAAAAACTGCGCTATCAGAGTGGCGAGGGCCAAACCCTTGATGCCCATGGCCGGCACACCAAAGCCGCCGAACATGAGCCAGGGATCCAGGCCAATATTCAACACCGTGGCGCCGATCAGGTAGTTGCGGTAGGTCGTCATGTCGCCCTGGGCGTTGAGGATGCCGTTGAGCATGAATCCGGTCAGGGGCAGGAAGGTGCCGGCCAGGATGATGTGCATGTAGTCCAGGCAGATCTTCAGGTATTCGTCGGTGGCGCCCAACAAGCGAAAAAGAGGTTCGACGGCGACATAGCCGACGACCATGATGACGAGAGAGACCAAGGTGCTCATCAGCAATCCTTGGCTGGCGCAGCAGGCCGCTTCGCGTCGTTTGCCGGCACCCAGGGCATTGCCGATCAATGCACCGGCCCCGGTGGAAAAGCCCGAACCCATGGCCAGGAGAATGAAGAAGATGGGAAAGGAGAGCGACAAGGCGGCCAGGGCGTCGGTGGAAAGGCGTCCGGCAAAGTAGGTGTCGACCACGTTGTACATGGTATTGAAAAAGAACCCGATGGAAGCAGGGATGGTCAATCGCCGGACCAATTCAGGGATGGGGGCGGTGGTCAGGTCATTTTGCGTGGTGGACAAAAGATAAGACTCCATCGGTTTGCGGGCGGATTTCAAGGCCCATGGCGTGCACCAATCCCCACCAAATGTACTGGATTTGTCGGAATTGCCCACCCGCGGGGCGCGAAAATGCGGAAATTGGACGCCAATCGGCGGTTGGAGGCCATAAAACCCCACTAAAAGGGAACCGTCCTTGACCATCCGGAGGGTCAGGGGTTAGCTTTCCGCTTTACACGGTGCGAGATGGAAAATGACCGACGGATTTCGGCTTTTGAGGCTGTTTTCGGAGTGTCCCCAGGGGCCCGCCGCAGCGGCTATGCCCGAACTCCCGTTGTCGGGGTCTTTTCCGATCTCCCTGGCCCTCAGGCCGGATCCGTTCACCCTTCCGTTTTAAGGCAGGGCCCAACAGATGATCTCCCGCTACGCCAGCCCCCAAATGACGGCCATCTGGTCGGACGAAAACCGCTTCAAGATTTGGCAGGAAGTCGAAACCGTGGTGTGCGAAGTGCGCGCCGAACGTGGCGAGATTCCCCGTGAAGCCGCCGCCGAAATCCGGACCAAGGGTGACTTTGATACCGCTCGTGTTCTGGAGATCGAAGCCACTGTGCACCATGACGTGATCGCTTTTTTGACCAACATGGCCGAATACGTGGGGCCCTCGAGCCGGTTTGTGCATCAGGGCATGACCAGCAGCGATTTGCTCGACACCGCGCTTGCCCTGCAAATCAAGGAAGCCGGCGAGGTGCTGCGCGCCAGCCTGATCGAGTTGCTGGACGCCGTGGAGGCCAAGGCCAAAAAACATCAGAATACGGTCATGATCGGACGCAGCCACGGCATCCACGCCGAGCCGACAACCTTTGGGTTGAAGCTGATGGTCTACTGGTCGGCCCTGAAGCGCGGCCTTGATCGTTTGGACTACGCGCAGAATGAGATCGCCTACGGCCAGATATCCGGAGCCGTGGGCACCATCGCCCATCTGGATCCCGCAGTTGAGGCCGAGACAATGAAGCGGCTGGGACTGACGGCGGCCGAAGCCTCGACCCAGGTCGTGCAACGCGACCGCCACGCCAATTGGCTGCAGGCCGTGGCGACCCTGGGCGCGACCATCGAACAGATGGCCGTGGAAATCCGGAACCTGCAACGCACCGACGTGCACGAGGTCGAAGAAAGTTTCGGCAAGGGGCAAAAAGGCAGCAGCGCCATGCCCCATAAAAAGAATCCCATCGTCTCGGAAAAACTGACCGGCATGGCGCGTCTGCTGCGTGGCTACGCCCACACGGCCTTGGAAAATGTGGCGTTGTGGCATGAACGCGACATCAGTCATTCTTCGGTCGAGCGCATCATTTTTCCCGACGCCTGCCACACCCTGCACCACATGACCAGCAAGATGGCGTGGCTGATCAAGGGCTTGGTTGTCTACCCCGACAACATGATCCACAATATGGAAAAAGTGCGGGGCATGTATTTCAGCCAGCCGGTATTGCTGGCGCTGACTGATTGCGGTGTCAGCCGGGAAGACGCCTACAGTTGGGTGCAACGCTGCGCCATGCGGGTCTGGGATGAAAACCTGCCCCTGCGCGATTCGTTGGGCCAGGACGATCAGATCACCGGCCAGCTGGATGAAGCGACCCTGGATCGCTGCTTCAACCTGGAACACCAGTTGCGCAATGTGCCGCACATTTTTGAACGCACGCTGGCCCTGAAAACCTGGTAAAGGCTGTCAAGCATACGACCCCGTCCAAGGAGACGCCGTGTCTTTTACTGACGAAAGTTTTGCTCCCATCGTTGTCGGCAGCTACGACGACGACGGCCTGTCGGCCTACCTGCGCGGACACGGCCTGACCCTGGCACCGAGTGAAGCCCGCAAGGTGGCCGACCTGCTCGGCCGCGATCCGACCCTCACCGAGATGACCCTCTTTGATACCATGTGGAGCGAACACTGCAGTTATAAAAGCAGCCGCCCGCACCTGAAAGAGCACCTGCCGACCACGGGCGAAAACGTGGTCGTCGGCCCGGTGGAAGATGCCGGGGTGGTCGACTTCGGTGAAATCGACGGCAAGAAATACGGCATCATCTTCGCTCACGAAAGCCACAACCATCCCAGTCAGGTGATGCCCGTTGAAGGCGCGGCCACCGGCATCGGCGGTATCGTGCGGGATGTCTATTGCATGGGTGGCGAAGTCATCGCGACCCTGGATCCGTTGCGCTTCGGTTGGCCAGCGCCTGAAAGCCTGGACGATGACGAGGCCGCCCATCGGGTGGACATCGCCCGGCAAGTGGTCGATGGCATCTGGCAATACGGCAACGCCATTGGCGTGCCCAACCTTGGCGGCGATGTCTATTTCCATCACAGCTTCAACGAAAACTGCCTCGTCAACGTGGTGGCTGTGGGTTTGGTTGAACACGACCACATCACCCACAGCCGGGTGCCCCTGGAAGCCGCCGACGAGCCCTACGATTTGATCCTGGTGGGCAAGCCCACTGATTGGTCGGGCATGGGCGGGGCCGCTTTTGCCTCGGCCACGTTGGACGCCGAACAGGCCATGGAAAACAAGGGCAGCGTTCAGACGCCGGATCCCTTTCTCAAACGCATCCTGACGGTGTCGAACCTGGCGGTGCTGGAAATGGCCCGCGCCGAAGGCGTGACCATCGGTTTCAAGGATCTGGGCGCCGGTGGTGTCAGTTGCGTGACCAGTGAGCTGGCCGATGCCGGCGGCTTTGGCTGCGATGTGGACGTGCAGTTGGTGCATCAGATCGCCAACCTGCCAGCGCGGGTGTGTGCCTGCAGCGAGACCCAGGAACGGTATGGCTTGGCCGTGCCAACCCGCCTTACGGAAAAAGTGCTGAAGATCTACAACGAAGATTTTGCCCTGCCCCGCCTGTACGAAGGGGCGAGCGCCTGCCGCATCGGCAAGGTCACCAAGGAACGGCAGTACATCCTGCGCTGGGGTGATCAGATCCTGGCTGATGCGCCCATCGAAACCATCACCGAAGGCATCCGCTATGACCGGAGGGCCGAGGCACCGGACCGCCCTGAGGTGGGGGACGATGAACGGCTGGCCGAAGCAGCGGTTGCCGAATTGGGTACCGAATGGCTGGGCCTGATGCAGCATCCGAACCTGGCCAGCCGCGAGTACATCTACCGTCACTACGACCCCGAAGTGCAGGCGGGCACCATCTTGCGTCCGGGCGAAGCGGATGCCGGCGTGGTGGCGCCGGTGCCAGGCAGCAAGCGTGCGGTGGCTCTTTCGGCTGACGGCAATCCGCTGTTGGGATTGAACGACCCCTGGACAGCCGGAGCCAGTGCTGTGTTGGAAGCCTGCCGCAATGTGGCCTGCGTCGGTGGCGAACCCGCTGCGGTGACCGATTGCCTGAATTTTGGCAACCCGGAAGTGCCGCTGGCTTTTTGGCAGTTCTCCGAATCGGTCAAGGGAGTGGGCGATGCCTGCCGCGGAGTCGGTTGTTACGCCTTGCCCAACGCGCCATTGCCGGTGATCTCGGGCAATGTCAGCTTCTACAACCAAAGCAGCACCGGCCGCAGTGTGGCCCCGTCGCCCATCGTGGCCTGTGTCGGCATTGTCGAAGATTACACCAGTTGCCGTAGCCAACGATTCAAGGCCGCCGGTGAAATGATCCTGATGGTCGGAGCGCGCCAGCCCGAAATGTTGGGCTCGCTCTATGTCGATGCCGGCTTCCAGGCCGGACGACCCGCGGTGCCCCGGATCGATTTTGACGCCGCCCGATGTGAGATCCGCGCCATCATCGAACTGGTGCGAACCAAACTCGCCACCGCCGTGCATGACATCAGCGATGGTGGCTTGGCCGTGTGCCTCAGTGAAATGGCCATGGGGTTGGAGGCCGGTGTCAGCCGTGGCGCGGAGATTCGCCTGCCCGGCGATGGCGGTCGCCTGACGGCGCGGGAATATCTGTTCAGCGAAGCGGGCGGATTCCTGGTGACGGTGAAAGCGGACGATGTGGTGGCTGCGACCGCGGCGTTGGACAAGGCCGGGGCCGACTGGTGGAACCTGGGCCAGGTCACCAACGACGACTCGCTGGTGGTCCGTGGCTGGCAGGATGAACTGTTGGCCAAGATCGACATCGATGAAATGACTCGCCGTTGGCAGACGGCACTGCCC
>JADGEP010000195.1 GCA_016744275.1 Candidatus Krumholzibacteriia bacterium
CCTGATCGCCGGGGCGACGGCGCTGGGGGCAGGCATCAGCGTGCTGCTCGCCAGCCGCCTGCTCTTCGATGAAGCCCACCGCCTGCCCGACGTGACCCTCGATACCCATGCGGTGGCCGTTGGGCTGCGGCGTCTGCACGAACTGGAAGACTTGTTGGGGCGGGTCAAAGGCGGCGGGCCCATGCCCGAACGCATCGGCTTGGTGGCCGAACGCCTGCGCAATCACGGGCGGGAAGGCGAAATGGCGGCTGGTCTGTGCCAGGACTTTTCTGGATCCATCCGGCGGGTTTTTACCAGCTTCACCGATTGGTGGCAGGCCCTTGGTGTGCACGTGGACGCCACCTTGCCGACTTCGGGTCGACCCATGGGGCGTATTCGGGTGCGGGACAAGGATGAGGCCTTTGGTGAGTTGCGCTCTGAGGTGTTTGCTCTGCAGGAGAATCTGGCTGAAGCCAGCAGCACTTTTGCGCGCCTGGCGGGCAAGGTGTCGGTTCTGGACGATATGTCGAGCGCCTTGGAAGACGACCTGGCCCAGTTGGCCCAGGCGGGTCAACTGCTGCGCCTGCTGCATGCCGATGTCCACTTCTTGAATTCGGATCGCAGTGAAGATTGGGTCACCTGGCTGGAACCGGGACGCCATCGGGGCATCGCCCGTTTGGGCGCCACTCTGCTGGAGGCCGGCGGAGTCCTGCGTGAGTATTGGCAAAACGACAACTGCCGCCCGGTGATGACCAGCGCAACGTTGGCCATAGGCGAAGATTTCACCCACATGATGAGCGAATTGGGCCTCACGAGGCGCCGCCCCGCCACCGTGACCCACACCAGCCCTTCGCCCTTTGACTTCCACGAGCAATCTCTGGTGCTGACGCCGCAGCACTTCCCGGACCCTGGCTCGCCCCAATTTGGTCGCGCCGTGGGTGAAGTGATGGCCACCCTGGCCCGGGGTGTGGGGCGCAAGACTTTGGGCCTGTTCACATCCTACAAATTGATCCGCGAAGCCAATGAGGTGTTGGCGGCGGCTGGCCTGAACGATGATCCCAGCGCCGAGCGCACCACCGATCCGATTGTTCTGGCCCAAACGCCACGTTCGGGCCCAGGGGCATTGGTCAACCAGTTCCGGCGACATCGCCGGGCCATGTTGCTGGGCACATCGACCTTCTGGGAGGGTGTGGACTTTCCCGGCGAAGACCTGGAGATCCTGGTGGTGACGAAGTTGCCGTTCCTGGTGCCGAACGATCCCTGGGTGGAAGCCCGGTGTGAAAAAGTCGCTGCGGCCGGGGACAATCCCTTCACTCAATTCATGGTGCGTGATGCGGTTCTGCGCCTGCGGCAGGGGTTTGGACGGCTTATCCGGCGCACCAGCGACCGGGGCGTGGTCCTGATCCTCGATAACCGGTTGCACACCAAAAACTACGGCACTAAGTTTCTGAGTTCATTGCCCGTTATGCCAGCCAGCTTCGGTGATACGTCCGATCTGCTGGAGCGGGTGAACGGCTTTTTCCAGAAGCAATAGCACTCCAACCGGGATGGCTCCATTGAACCCGACTCCAGCCAAATTTGTCATCGGGGACGACACCCTCGATCTGGACACCTTCGCCGACATCTGCCAAGGCAAAACAAGTGTGGTGCTGGGCGAAGCCGCCCGTGGCCGCATCCAGAAATGCGACGACTTCCGCCAGAAGCTGATCCAATCCAACAAACGAATCTACGGCGTGAACACGGGTTTTGGCAAACTGGCTGATACCGTGATTCCCAAGGCGGATTTGGCCCAGTTGCAGCGCAACCTGGTGCGCAGCCACGCTGTGGGCTGGGGGCGCATCCTGGACAAAGAAGAAACGCGGGGCATGATCCTGCTGCGGGCACTCAGTTTGTCGCACGGATACAGTGGCGCGCGGGTGGTTGTGGTGGAGCAGTTGCTCTGGCTGCTGGAAACCGACATCTATCCCTGGATCGCTTCGCGTGGATCGGTGGGGGCGTCGGGTGATTTGGCGCCGTTGTCCCATCTGGCTTTGGTATTGATGGGCGAGGGGCACGTGGTTGACGCCGCAGGCGAAAAAGTGCCGGCCGGCCCGGTCTTGGCCACCCACAATAGAGAACCGCTCGTGCTGGAAGCCAAAGAGGGCCTGGCCCTGATCAATGGCACCCAGTTGATGAACAGCCTCGGACTATTGGGCGTGCACCGCGGCATGCGGCTGGTGCGGCGGGCGGCTTTGGCGGCCAGCCTGAGTCTCGAAGCCCTCGAGGGCAGTGCCTTGCCTTTTGGCGCGTCCTACCACGCGATCCGGCCGCACAAGGGCATCGGCGACATAGCCGCCTGCTTCCGCTCGTTGTTGGCGGGCTCGGAAATTTTGACGGGGCACCACGACTGTGTGCGGGTGCAGGATCCCTATTCGGTGCGCTGCAGTCCTCAGGTGTTGGGGGCGACCTTGGATGTGGTGCGGCAGGTGGCAGACGTGATGCTGCGCGAAGCCGGGGCTGTCACAGACAACCCGGTGCTGCTGCCGGATGAAGACCAAGTGATCACCGGTGGGCATTTTCACGGACAGCCTTTGGCGCTGCAGCTGGATTTCCTCTACCAGGCGCTGTGCGAATTGGCCAACATCGCCGAACGGCGCATCAACCTGCTGCTCAGCGGTAACAACGGGCGCCTGCCCCGCTTCCTGGCCGACCAACCGGGCCTGGAATCGGGCTTGATGATCGCTCAATTCCTGGCCGCAGCCCTGGTGACCGAAAACAAGAGCAAGGCCTTTCCCGCGGCGGTGGACTCGATTCCCACCAGCGATGGGCAGGAAGATCACGTTTCGATGGGCAGCATCTCGGCCTTGAAGCTGGATGGTGTGCTATCGCGGGTGGAGGCTGTGGTGGGCCTGGAGATGATCACCGCCGCGCGCGCCTTGCAATTCATCACGCGGCCGGATTTGGCGGCGCGCAATGGCCGTGAGGCCTTGGCGCTGTCCGGGCCCATGGCCGACCTGATGACGAAATTGGCAACCATTATTGATGTGGAGCCGGGTGATAAACCTCTCACCGAGGACATCGCCCGGATTTCCGAATGGCTGCGGCGTGGCGCGCTGCCGGGGGCCACTTCGGAATGCCTGAACGCTCTTCAGTTGGACTGATGGGCTATATGGACCGAAGAGCAACCGGACTGATCACCGATCGACAAGGAGCACCAAAACCATGACCACGCCTGCCCGCTTTGCCGAAAATGCCGCCGCCGAGGTCACCACCCTGGTGGTGAACATTGGCCAACTGTGCACCGTTCATGATCCTGACCTGGAAGGCAAGGGACCGCGGCGCCGGGCCGATATGCAGGAATTGGGCATGATCTCCGGGGCTGCCCTGGCTCTGGCCGGCGACCGCGTGGTGGGCACGGGACCGGAATCCGATGTTTTGCGGCATTTGTTTGGTGAAGAGGGCATCCCGGGTTCCATCCAGGTCATCGATGCGGAAGGCCGGGCCGTTATTCCTGGATTTGTCGATCCCCACACCCACACGGTTTTTGGCAAGACCCGGCAGGATGAATACGAGCGCCGCATCAAAGGCGAGACCTACCTGGAAATTGCCGCCGCCGGTGGTGGTATTCACTCGTCAGTCGCCGATACCCGCACCCGTGATGAAGCCGAATTGACCACTCTGGCGGTGGAGCGCTTGCAGGAAATGCAGAGTTGGGGCACGACCACAGTCGAAATCAAAAGTGGCTACGGCCTGACTTTGGCCGACGAAGTGAAAATGCTGCGGGCGGCCCGAGCGGCGGTGGACCAGACCGGGATGCGGGCGGTGCTGACCTGTTTGGCGGCCCATGAGATTCCCAAGGAATACAAGGATGACCGCGCGGCCTACGTCCGCCTGATCACCGAAAAAATCCTGCCCCAGGTGGCGCGCGAAAACCTCGCTGAGCGGTGTGATGTGTTTTGCGAACCGAGCGTATTTACCCTGGAAGAGAGCGTGATCATTCTCAGCCGCGCCCGTGACCTGGGCCTGCGCCTGACCATCCATGCTGATGAATTGGAAGCATTTGGTGGCGCGGTCCTGGCTACCCGCATGGGGGCAGATTCGGCTGATCACCTGATCCGCATTGATCAGGCGGGCCGCGATGCCCTGCGGGGGTCCGAGACGGTGGCGGTCATGCTGCCTGGAACGGTATTCACATTGGGCTTAAAAGGTTACGCTCCGGCGCGAGACATGGTGGATGAAGGCTGCGCCGTGGCTTTGGCGTCGGATTTTAACCCGGGAAGTTGCCCCATCCTTTCAATGCCCCTGATTATGGCCATTTCATGCACCCAAATGCGCCTGACACCCGCTGAGAGCCTTGTGGGAGCCACTTTGAATGCCGCCTGGGCCCTCGGCCGGCAAGATGAGGTGGGCTCGCTGGCGCCAGGAAAAATGGCTGATTTCGTGATTCTGGATGGCTCAGACTACCGTCTGGTGCCTTATCGTGCCGGACACAACCCCGTGCGCTCTGTTTTCCTTGGTGGGCATAAGATTAATGCTTAACCCGCGTGGTTTCCGGGCGATCATTAGCCAAAGGAAATCGATGGAATTCGCCTTCCGATTTCCCAAGTCGGGACCATATATGGTCGTTTGGTACTGCGGGGGTCTGCCTCTTGTCGAAGCTCAGCACATTGAAGCAAGAAGCCTATCAGGCCGGTAAGAAGAAAAACTGGGCCCAGGCCATCATGCTCTACGAACAGATCCTCGAACGGGACAAGAACAACCCGACGGTGATCAATGAGCTTGGTGATTTGTGCCTCAAGGGCAACGAAAGCCGCCGAGCCGTCACGTATTTCCTGAGTGCAGCTGCCAAATATCGCACCACCGGTTTGTTGAACAACGCGGTGGCGATCTATAAGAAAATCCTCCGCCACGATTCTGAGAATTTGAACGCCCACTGGTACCTGGCCGAAACGCGGGCCAACCAGGGCCTGGTCGTCGAAGGCGAAAACCACGCCGTCCACTTTCTGGACAACAGCGAAAATGTCACGGGCGACATCAAGGAGATTTTCCTCAAACGCTGCCAAAGCCTGTTTGATCTGTTTCCCCAGAGCCGGGTCATTCTGTCTCGGGTGGCGCAGATTTTCCGTGTTTGGACCATGAATCTGGAAGCGTCCCGGGCCGATTGCCTGATCGCCTGCATGGATTTTGCCGGTGGCAATGAAGCGGAAGCCCGCAAGCAAATCGACGAATTGACGGCCAAGATTCCTGAGCTGATGAACTATCCGGAATTTGCCAAGTGGAACGGATTGGTCAACCCTTCGTCCGTCGAGGGCAGCGGCTTTTCCGACTTTGGCGAAGTGGCGCTGGGTGATGAACCGGCCCAACCGGCTGTGGTCGAAGAGGCCGAACCGGCCATCGAATCGGTGGACCAGAGCGAAGCGGCCGCTGCGATCGACCCGGACACCAGTTTTGGCGATTTGAATCTGGGACTGGCCTCAGCACCCGAAGCTGTCGCTGAAACGGAGATTGAAATTCCGGTCGAGCCCGAGGTTCTGGAAACGCCTGAACCGGTTGCAGCTGCTCCGGCAGCCGCGGATCCGATCCCGGAACCGGCTCCGGTTGCTGACGACAGCGAGATGATGCGCAACGGCAACCCTGCCGCCGAAGAACTTGATGATGATGGCTGTTTCAGTATCGACGATGACGATAGCGACAGCAGCAGTTTTGACGAATTGATCGCACAGGCGACCGACGGTGTGGATAACACAACCGCTGCCGTGGATTCCCTGACCGAGGCCCCAGCGGCGGAAGCGCCTGCAGCTGAGCCGGACTTCCTGGCAGGGCTTGGCGAAAGTGCGGGAGATTCCGCAGAATCCGTGGACCTGCTGGCGCAGATGCTGGCCGAAGATGGCCCCGATCTGGTGGCCAACAATTCCAGCGAATTGGATACCATCGCTTCGGAAATCGGCGCTGTGGTTGGCGGCGGCGAGGGCGACGACGCCGAACGCCTGTATGAAATGGGAATGGTTTACTTGGAAATGGGCCTTTTTGATCAGGCCTGTGAAAGCTTTGAAACCGCGGCGGCCGATGAATCTTTCAGCGTGCGGGCCCATGAAATGTGGGGCATCACCCTGCAACGGGCTGAGCGTCATGTGGAAGCCATCAAGGTACTGAGCAGCGGCCTGGAGTTTGCCAACGACGGTTCTCGCGAACAGCATGGTTTGATGTACCATCTGGGCATGGCCATGGAAAAAACGGGCCGCGACGATGAAGCCATCGAGTGTTTCGGCAAGATCAATGACGAAGATCCGACATTCCTGGACGTGGGGCGCCGGTTGGCCAAGCTGACCTCCGTCTGATCCCTCTCCGACCTTGCCCGGCCGCCGCCTTCGGCTTATGATGCGGCCATGAATACACCTGCGAATCCCAACAAACCATCAGCATCGGTCCGGCAACCTGTTTTGTTGGGCCTTTTTACGGGCACCGCGGTCGGTGCCGGTTACCTTTTGGCAGCGGTCCCTAATGTGGAGTTGATCACCCTGATCATCGCGCTCAGTGGCGGGGTGCTGGGCGCCCGGTCCGGATTTGCCGCGGGCGGTCTGGCGGCCATCATCTATTCGCTGGGTTCTCCGTATGGCCTGCCGGTGCCGCTGTTGCTGGTGGCTCAGGTTCTGGGTTTTGGAACAGCCGGTGTGCTCGGTGCAATCGGTGGGAACCGCATCCTGTCCTGCTCCTTCAAGGGCCAGAAACTGATGGCAACGTTGTGGGCCATATCCGTCGGCCTGGGAAGTACACTCATTTACGATCTTGCGACAAATCTGGCCAGCATTCTGGCATTTGATCTGGGTGAAACCAGTGCATTGGCCTACCTCGCGGCCGGAGTGCCGCTGGCCTTGGTTCATCTGGGCAGCAATGGTGTCATTTTTGCGGCCTTGACGCCGTTGTTATTGCCGCGTTTGGCAGGACTGAGTCGCGCCTCATTGGTGGGGCGCAATGGTGCGGCGGCGCTGTTGATCATGGTGGTGGCAGCCGGGGCAACCGACGGCCTTGCCCAAGTTGCGGAGCTGCCAGACACCAACCTGGCGTCCGCGCCGTCAGATACGGTCGCGGCTCCGGGCGCTGCCGTCGGGACCGAGGAACCGGCGGCCAGTAGTATTGAATCCGCTGAACCCGCTGCATTGGTTGGGCCGGCCAAGGCTTTTGGCTGGCGCCGCCCCCTGTGGCAGCCCTTCGCCGGCACGGCCCTGGCGCACTTAAATCGGTTCAGCAATCGCGCGACAATCATCGCTGGCGG
>JADGEP010000196.1 GCA_016744275.1 Candidatus Krumholzibacteriia bacterium
GGTCCGGATTCCGAAGGGCCATCGCTGGTCAATGAGGCGCCATTCCAGGAGAGGTCCAGTCCCATGGACTGGCACAGCTTGCCCGGGCCGCTGCAGAGATCACGTTGGCGGCACCGGCCAGCGCTCAACCCGCGCCTTTGAGCCATGAGTTCTTGTCCAGCAACCGGCTCCAGCGCCCTGATGAGCACCGCTCCGGGTCGACCCTCGGCCTCAGTGACAAAATTCAGGCAGTGGTGCACGCCGTAGATGAGGTAGACGTAGGCCCGGCCGGCGGCACCAAACATGATCCCGCTGCGTGGAGTGCGGCCGCGGCCGGCGTGGCTGGCCGGATCATCCAGGCCACCGTAGGCTTCGGTTTCGACGATGCGCCCGGCCGTCCACTGACCATCATCACCTCGGGCCCGCAATGTCGCGCCTAAAAGATCGCGGGCCACATCCACTGTGGCCCGCGCAAAAAAGTCCGCATCCAAAAGAATCATGATCAGTTGGCGATTTCCTTGTTCCGCAGAATCCAGATACCAAGGGCCGTTGCCGCCAGGGTGACTCCCACCAGCACGGCAACCGACTGCACCGCCGGCACCGTCTCGCGCTGCACCATCTGGGTCAACAAGGCTCCCAAAACACCGGTCAGGTCATCGGCTGCAGCTGCCGGATGTTCGATCAGGTTTTGCAAATGAAAGCGCAGGCTGAGCTCTTGCACCCGAGCCGGAATATTCGTCACCAGGCCTTCCCAGCCAAAAGTGAAAAGCAAAGCGGGCATCACCGGCTTGCGAAAAAATGTTCCCATGGTCGCAAACAGCGCCGTGTAGGTGAAGCACCCCAGGGCGATGATCAGGAACGTGAACAGGTAGAGCTTGAGGAAGTCCCAGGTGATCACCTCCATGCCATTGCTGATCATGATGATGAAACAGAGGATCAGTGATCCCGACATCACGGTCGTGGCGACAACCTGGGCCGAAAGCACGCGCCCCAGGAAGATGGCCCGGCGTTTGATGGGGCGGGTCCAGGTGAAGACGATGGTGCCGTCATCGACCTGTTCGCCAATGGCGGGAATCCCGACGGCCACCGCAGCGATGGGAATCAGAAAAGGGATGATGACATTAAACGTGAGGCTGGAAAGCTGCAATTGCGCCGTACCGCTGCCCTCGGGCGCCCAAATTCGAATCGCCAATACCACCAGCACCGGCAACAGATTGATCATCGCCAGTCCCAACAGGCGTTTGCGCCGCGACATCTCCCGGAAGCTGAACCAGGCCAACCACAGAATCGCATTGAGACTGGGCAACGGTGTCGGCTCGGCGCCGGATGCTCCCGCAGGTGCCCCTGGCTGGGCAAGAGCCTGCGCACCACTGTTCAGAGAATCACTCATGAATACTACCGTTCCGTCAGATACTGGAAGACCGCTTCGAGGCTGTCATCCAAAGTGAGGATCTCGTCCACGGACAGATCGTTTTCCAGAACCCAGCCAGGCAGGGCGCGATAGAATGCCAGAGCGTGGTCGGTGCGTACGACAACCCGCTCATCTGATTCCACTTCAACTCCCAACACGTGGTCCTGGCCGGCCAGAAATGCCGCCAGATGGCGCACTTTTTCAGATACCAGCGCCACGGTCGTCGGGTGCTCGGGCATTTTATCGCGAATCTCGGTGATGCCGCCTTCGGCCAGAACCTTGCCGCGGTCGATCAGGATAATTTGGCTGGTCATGGATTCGACCTCAGCCAGGATGTGGCTCGAAACCAACACCGTGCGTCCGGCCGCGCCCAGTTCCTCGACCAGATCGATGCTCTGCTTGCGGCTCACCGGATCCATACCGTTGAGCGGCTCGTCGAGAAAAATGACGTCCGGATCGTGGGCCAGGGCCTGGGCCAATTTCATTTTCTGGCGCATGCCCTTGGAGTAGCCGCCCATGCGGCGCCCCGCGGCATCCGTCAGTTCGAAGCGGTCCAGCCAGTAGTCCACGCGCCGATCCACTTCGGATTTTTCGAATTCCATCAACCGCAACATCAGCGACAGGAACTCGCGGCCGGTCATCCAACTGGGCAGCGCGTCGCTCTCAGGACAGAATCCAACCCGTCGGTACCAACCCACATCCTGGCGCAATTTGCGCCCAAAAACGCGCACCGTGCCGTGACTGGGTTCGACCATGCCGGCCAGCATCTTGAACAGGGTCGATTTGCCGGCCCCGTTGGCGCCCAGCAGTCCCACCACTCCGGTGCCCACATTGAGGGTGCAATTGTTCACGGCGATGACTTCGCCAAACCATTTGCCCACCCGGTCGGCCGAGATGCGGGCCGCGTCGTTGCTCACGCCGGCGCCCATCATGAGACCACCTCCACCGGGCGGATCTGTTTGCGCAGAATAAACACCGCAGCCGCCGTCCATACCAGCAGGACCACGAGGCTCAACCAGGGCGATACATCCAGGCGGGCCTCCGAAGAGAACAATCCGGACGCGGCGTTGTGATAGTTGCCCAGGAAATTCAGGGCTTCAAAGGCGTCGCTGTTGAGCAGGTTCTTGCCAATGGTGCCGATAGTCTCGGTGCCCATCACCATGATCGTCCACCAGACCATCACGAAGATGGAGCGCTTGCCGAGAGAGGAAAACGCCAATAGAACCAGGCTGATGCTCGCACCGGACAGCAACCAATAGAAGGTTGCCCGCAGCGGGATCAGAAAGAGCAGATCGGAACCCACCGCATCCGGGGCAATGCTGTAGGCGTAAAGGCACAAGCCGTAGGCAGGAAACAGGGTGACCATGGCGTAGAAGAACATGATCACCAACGCCTTGCCGCCGATGTAGGAAGCCAGGCCCAGCGGGCGCGAGAAATACAGAGACAGGCCGTTGTCCCGACGGTCGGTCGAGATCAACCCGGCGCCGACAATAGCCAGCAATACGAAAACGAAAAAGCGCTGCCCTTCCATGAAGGACAAGAAGCCGGTGGCATCGATACTGGTCCAATTGCCCACCAACAGATCAGCGATGTCGCCCGCCTTGAGTTTGACGTAGATCATCACCGCCTTGACGATGGCCGGCACCCAGGCCGCCAAAGTCAGCATCAACAACCAACGTTTTTTCAACGGTTCGGAAATGCCGCGTTTGGCAATGACCAACCACGCCGGATAGGCCCGTCCGCCGGACGGTTCCCAATGGGTGTATCCTCGATCATATACAGGCATCGGTTAGGCCTCCACCATGCGATAGAATTCTTCGGCCAGCGTCACCGGACGGCGGCGCAGGCGGCGCAATGCGTATTCGTTATCCAGGGCAACGGCCAAAATGGCCTTCACACCAGCGCCGGTGTCAAAACCAGAATCGGACTCGGCGCCGCTGACGGTGCTCAGGTCCAGGGTCACCAGCAAGAGGCGGTGCTCCTGGGTGACTTCCGCACCCAAGGCCGACAATCCGGCCAGGAACGCTTCTTCGTTGCCGAAGCCTTCGACTTCGAAGACCTGCCGCGGCTCGCGGGCACCGGCATCAACTTGCTGTTGAGCCATCAGTTCGCCATCGCGCAGCACCAGAATTTCCTGACAGACAGACTCCACATCGGCCAGCAAATGGGTCGATAAAATCACGCCCAGGCCTTTGTGGTGGGCCAGATCCCGGATCAATTCGAGGATCGAAACCCGCCCCCGCGGATCCAGACCGCTGGTCGGTTCGTCCAGGAAGATCCACTCGGGATCATGCACCAGGGCCTGGGCCAACTTCAGGCGTTGTTTCATGCCTTGGCTGTACTTGTCGCAGGGGCGGTAGCGCTCGTCGCCCAACCCCACATAGTGCAAAACTTCATGGGCCCGTTGCATGGCGTCACGGGCCGGCATGCCCGACAATTCGCCCATGTAGGCCACCACCGCCACGCCGCTCATGTCCGGAATGATGCCACCGGTTTCAGGCATCCAGCCCAGACCGGTGCGAGCGATGCGTGCCTTTTTTGCCATGTCCCAGCCCAAAACCGATACCTGGTCTTTTTTGAGAGGAACTTGCCCGAGCAGGCAGCGCAAGAGGGTCGTTTTGCCTGATCCGTTGGGCCCCAGCAGGCCGATTGCGCTTTTTTCGAGATGGAAATCCACCCCTTTGAGCACCGGGGCTTTGGCATAGGCAAAAGACAGATTCGACACCGTGATGCCGAAGTCCGTGCCATTTTCACTACGGTTGACTTTGATGACAAGCCCTTCCACTTTGGGAGAAATCAGAATTTGCCCATAACGATTCCGGCTCTTGATTGTTTCAGCCGCCTCGGGTTTTGGGAAGAATTATTTCCCACGGCGCGGCTCCACCCAGGCCATTGTGCATGGCCTCCAGCCTTGGAGGACGTGATGTCCGCTTCGAAGACCCGCCATTGGATCCAGACCGCCGAGTCCGTCACCGCCGGCCACGCCGACAAGATTTGTGACCTCATCGCCGACGATATTCTCGACGCTGTACTGACCGAAGACCGCTACGCCCGGGTCTCGTGTGAAGTCATGGCCACCACCGGCATGGTCATTGTCACCGGTCAAATCACCACCAAATGCTACCTGGATATATCCAGTATTGTCAGACGAACCTTGCAGGCTGTTGGTTACAACGACCCCACGACCGGGTTTGACCACCAGAGCTGCGCCGTTCTGGTGATGCTCGAAGAGCAATCTGGCGACGTGGCCATCGGTGTGGACCGCAAAGGTGCCGGTGATCAGGGTGTTTGCGTCGGCTACGCCACTGATGAAGGACGCAGCCTGCCGATCGACACACAGTATATGCCCGTGCCGGCCTACCTGGCCAACCGCCTGGCCGAACAATTGGCCACCGTGCGGGTTGCTGGCAAACTGCCCGACTTGTTTCCTGACGGAAAGGTGCAGGTTTCGGTTCGGTATAAAAATGACAAACCCGTCGCCTTGGCCTCGGTTGTCGTCTCGGCCCACCACCACGCCGAAGCCGATTTGGCCAAGCTGCGCAAGGACTTGAAGCGATTGGTCATCAAGCCGATCCTGGGCCCCACCGGTCTGCTGGAAAAGGACACCGCGGTGATGATCAACCCTGTGGGCACTTTCAGCGAAGGCGGCCCGCGGGCCGATGCCGGCCTGACCGGACGCAAACAAACGGTCGATTGTTATGGACCGGCCTGTGGCCATGGCGGTTCGGCATTCAGCGGCAAGGACGCGACCAAACCAGACCGCAGTGGCAGCTACGGCACCCGCTGGGCGGCCAAAAACGTGGTGGCCGCCGGCCTGGCCAAGCGCTGCGCAATCGAAGTCGCCTACGTGATCGGCATGGCCGACCCGCTGTCCATCTCGGTCGACACCTTTGGCACCGGCAAACTGAGCGATGATCAACTGACAAAAATCGTACAGCGTGAATTTGATCTGTCCCCGGCAGGCATTATTGAAAGCCTGGATCTGCGTCGCCCCATTTATGGCGCGACCGCAGTCTACGGCCATTTTGGGCGCACTTTGCCCGAGTTCACCTGGGAGGCCCTCGATAAGGTTGCCGACCTGAAAAAGCACCTGCCACGGGCGGCCAAAGTTGCCAAGACCGTCAAGAAGAAGACCAAGGGAGCCCGTTCATGAGCGCCAAGAAAAATGACCCGGGGTTTGCCACGCTGTGCATCCATGGCAAAAAGCACCTGGACAAGCACGAAGGTGAAAAACCCATCCGGGCAGTGAGCACACCGATTTTCCAGAGCTCGACTTTTGCTTTCGAAAATGCGGAGCACGGCGCGGCGGTCTTCCGGGGTGAAGACTCCAGCTATGTATATACCCGACTGGGCAACCCGACCCAGACGGCTCTGGAAACGGAAATGGCCTACCTCGAAAAAGGGGAAGCAGCCCTGGCGCTGTCCAGCGGTATGGCGGCGGCCTTCACGGCAGTCTTGAATTGCTGCCAGGCTGGTGACCACATCGTTTCGGGCGATACGCTCTATGGGGGAACCCATCAGCTGTTCACCCAGACTTTGCCGCGCCTTGGCATCACGGTGACCGAGGTGCAGGCCGATGATCCGCAGAACTTTGCCGCCGCCATCCAGAAGAACACCAAAATGATCTATGTGGAGTCGCCGGCCAATCCGACCCTGGTATTGACTGATATTGCCGCCGTGGTGGAGATCGCCCATGCCAAAGGCATTCTGGTGATGGTGGACAATACGTTCTGCACACCCTATCTGCAGAATCCGCTGGAACTGGGCGCGGATATCGTGATGCATTCGGCGACCAAATACATTGGCGGCCATGGCGACACCGTGGCGGGAATCCTCGTGGGCAAGGCCGACTGGATCATGGAAGCGCGGATGGAAATTTTGCGTGATGTGGGCGGCTGCATCAGCCCCTTCAACGCCTGGTTGCTATTGCGCGGGCTGAAGACCCTGCCGGTGCGCATGGATCGCCACATGAGCAATGCCATGGAAGTGGCGCAGTTCCTCAGCTATCACCCCAAGGTGGAGCAGGTGATTTATCCCGGACTGAAGACCCACCCGCAGTATGAACTGGCCGAACGGCAACAGCGCGGCTTCGGTGGCATGATCAGCTTCATGGTCAAAGGTGGTCGCGAAGGCGGACGCACGGTGATGGACAACGTCAAGCTGTGCACCCTTGCGGTCAGCCTCGGTGATGTCGATACGCTGATCGAGCACCCGGCAACGATGACCCACTCCACCTACAACGAAGAGGAACTGGCGACCGTTGGCATCGACCCCGCCATGGTCCGGCTATCAGTGGGACTGGAGAATGTGGAAGACATCATCGCTGATGTGAGGCAAGCCCTGGCACTGATCTGACGGGAATCGCCCCACCACAGGGCACTTCAATGTATCACGGAACGGTCCGGGCCATTTGGCCGGGACCTTTCTTTTTGAGCTAACCCGGTGCCCTGCCCCTAGTTGAATCTCCGCCGTCAAAAGCCCACCAAGCCAATAAAGATTTCCACTAAGCCCGCGTACAGCCTACCCGATAGGACTTGTTGCCACCGACGCATCAAATGCATCGGGCTCAGCCCTCATCATAAGCAGGGTGGCATTTTTGGAGGGGGAAGCCGCCATCTGCGGTTTCTGAAAGTGATTGGATTGCAGCGGAGGTGTCTTGAAATGATGACTCGTTCCCGTAGTCGAGTGGCCAGCCTGGTCGTCTTGATGACCATGCTGGCGGTCTGTACCGCCCATGCTGGTCAACCCGTGATTCACGGAATTATCAGCCAGGGGTTTCTCAAATCGTCTGACTACAACTACCTGATCCCTTCGGAAAAGGGATCC
>JADGEP010000197.1 GCA_016744275.1 Candidatus Krumholzibacteriia bacterium
GATCGATTTGCCTGCTGGCCATGATGGTCAGCATTTGCACAGCTCACATGGTCCCTGCCCAACACATCCCCAATCCGAAAGCCGCCGACCCCGAAGCGCCCATCAGTGAGTTTGTGCGCCGAATTCTTCATGACCAAAGCGGTGATCTCTGGCTTGGAACCAACGGCGATGGCGTCATCCGATTTGATGGCGATCGCCTGGAACACTTTTCACTCACCGAAGGTTTCGGCGGCGTTGCGGTGCGTGGCATTGTTGAAGACAATCAGGGCAATGTTTGGTTCGGCACTTCCGGGGGCCTGACCAAATATAACGGAAAATTTTTCACCAATTATACCGAGGCCGACGGTCTGGTCGACCGCGATGTCTGGAGCCTGGTTTTTGACAGTGAAGGCACGCTTTGGATAGGCACCATACAGGGGGTGAGCCGATTTGATGGGCAAAAATTCACTCCGTTTGATTTGCCTGAGACTGAATCGGATCCTTTGCGAGGTGTTAGCAGCGCCCGGATTGTCCACAGCATCATGGAAGACAGCGCGGGCAAAATGTGGTTCGGCACCAACGGCGGAGCCTTCATCTACGACGGTGAATCGTTGGCCAATCTTTCGGTAAAAGATGGTCTCAGCCACAATGCGGTCAATAGCATCCTGGAAGATCGATCTGGCAACTTTTGGTTTGCGACTCACCACGCCGGGGTGTGCCGTTGGGACGGCAAAACATTCACCCACGTGGGCCTGGAGCAGGGCGTGGAGGGAATCGAGGCATGGAGCCTGTATGAAGACCGTGCCGGTAAAGTCTGGTTTCCGGTAGAGGGATTTGGCGTCTACAGCTACGACGGTCAGGTTTTTGCCAATTACGCCAAACCGCAGGGTTTGGCCAGCCACGCCATCCAATGCATCTATGAAGACCGGGATGGGCAGATGTGGTTGGGCGGCTGGATGGGGCTGTTTCGCTTCGAAGGCGACGGGGTTGTGCGGGTTTTGAATGGGGGGCCGTGGCCGTAGGGACGGCGGACAATTCCCAATTCTTCTCCGAGTGGTGATGCAAAAAGTATCACAAAAGCATTACATTGTCTGAATTGTTGATGATTTGCTATTTTTCGGTCGCAATTTGTCTGATTTTGAGAGACAATAGCAACTTGAAATTCATCTGAAGGTTGCCGTGTCTGGCAACGACTCAACTTCTATTCAAGCCACCGGTCGGATACTCGCATCTGGCAATCACCGAGTCGCGCAGGAGCAAAAAATGAATACACGCCTTGGAACGATATTGACCCTATTGACCGTGAGCCTGCTCGCTGCGTCAGTTTCCGTGGCCGCCGGTCCCAACACCGTGGTCCTGGACACCTACCACCAGGACCACCGGGTCACGCCAAAATTGCAATTTGAGCCCCAGTGGAATGGAGCGGGTCAAAAGTCGGCCGCCGTGGCGCCGATGTTCATCGCCGAGATGGGCAGCCGGTACGGCTTGCCTGCCAACTCCGAAGATTTGGTTTTGGTCGAGACGCGCGAAAGCCTGGTGGGATTCCACCACGTCTACCAGCAGATGATCGACGGCATTCCTGTCGACCGCGCCGAGTTCATCGTCTCGGTGGCCAAGAAGGACAACCGGATCTATCAGGTTTTCAACAACGTCTACCCGGTGAAGGTCAAGCCGACCCAGGGCAAAGCTGCTCTGGACACCGAGGCCGCGTATGACATCGCCTGGAATCACCTGCGCGCGCAGAGTGAACTCGGTGGCGCGCCCAAGTCGCGTTTGGTGTACACGCCTGAAGGCGATGGTTTCCGCTTGAACTACGTGATCGATCTGGTCCTGTCAGCTCCCGATGGCGCCTGGAACCTGCGCGTCGATGCGGTGACTGGCTCGGTGGCTGCTGTTGAAGACACCCGCTTGATCCGCAAGATCACCGAAGAGACTTTGACGGCCGACGAACGTCTGGCTGCGGTTTCCGGCCCGGCCACCAACCGCCAAGCCGCGTTTGCCAACGTTTCGTTGCAAAACAAAGCCAATGCAGACATCGTGGCCGCGGGCGCTCGTGCCGTGGGCACCGGCGTTGTCTTTGATCCGGACCCACGTACGACGCTGAACGACAACTCGTTGACCGATACTTCTCCGGCCAGCGCTTTCACGGCCGCCTATTTCACCCGCACTTTGCAGGATGTCACCTTGAGTGGCGGCGTGTATCGGGTGACGGGCCCCTTTGTGAATATCATCGATTTTGAATCACCCGCGACGGCTCCGAGCACCACCGTAGATGGCAACTGGACCGCCGTGCGCGGCAACAACGCCTTCAACGACGCCATGACCTACTTCCACCTGGATCAGAACCAGCGCTATATGCAGTCCCTCGGTTTCACTGGTGCCACTGGCATCCAGGAAGGTCCCATTGGTACGGACACCGATGGCCTCAGCGGCGCGGACAACTCGCACTTCATCCCCAGCACGAACCGCATGGCCTTTGGTCACGGTTGTGTTGATGACGACGAAGATGCCGATGTGATCCTGCACGAGTATGGCCATGCCATTCAGCACAATATCTCGTCCAACTGGTTCGGTGGCGACACCGGCGCCATGGGCGAGGGCTTTGGCGACTACTGGGCAGCTTCCTACAGCTACATCACGCCCAATGGCGCCACGTTCAATCCGGACTGGGTCTACACCTGGGACGGCCACGGCACCAGCAATGCGTGCTGGCCTGGACGTATCATGAACGCCACCGGCGCGCAGTACGTGCACACCACCTCGTACCCGGCTCACGGCTCCATTCCTGGCGGCTTTGTTTCGGATGAGTTGTGGTCCACGCCCTTGTTCCAAACCTTGCGCACACTGATGGACCAAGGCTACTCGCGTGAAAGCGTTGATCAGATCGTGCTCGAGTCGCATTTCGGAATCGGTAGCGGTTTGAAGATGCGCGACATGGCGAACCTGACCATCGCTGCGGCGCAAAACCTGCAGCCGACGGAAAATCACGCCACGGTATTCATCGAGAAG
Source organism: Candidatus Krumholzibacteriia bacterium (assembly GCA_016744275.1). Taxonomy (GTDB): domain Bacteria; phylum Krumholzibacteriota; class Krumholzibacteriia; order LZORAL124-64-63; family LZORAL124-64-63; genus JAGRNP01. The sequence goes on from JADGEP010000197.1 coordinate 2,989, forward strand.
TTCCTGGTTCACAACATCATTGAAGTCCAGGCCGCCAACCTGTCGGTCGCTTCGGTCACTCTGGCCAATGCCGGTCCTAACGGTGTGGCCGATCCGGGCGAAACGGTGCTCCTGACCGTGGAATTGAACAACGGTGGTACTCTGGGCGCAACGGGACTGGGCTCTTCGCTGAGCACCAGCACCGGCCTGGTTCAGGTCACGCAGAACGCGTCGGCCTACGGCGACCTGCCCATTGGATCGTCGGGTAACAACCTGATCGATTTTGAAGTGGCCCTGGATGCGAACTTTGTCTGCGGCGATCCCATCGCCCTGCAGATGGTCGTCTCTTATACCGGCGGCGTGAGCCCCACGGCCATGCTCAACTTTGAACTGGGCACCGGCGTGCCCAATGGCGCGTCCGTTTCGGTCTCGCCGGGGGTTGCCATCCCGGACAACAACGCGACCGGCATCAGCAACAACCTGATTGTCTCCGGTAGCGGTGGCACGGTCACGAGCAACTTCAACCTTGATCTTGAAATCACCCACACCTGGAGGGGTGACCTGATTGTCACCTTGAATTCGCCGGGCGGCACGGCTGTGATTCTGCACAACCGTGGGGGGACAAGCGCCGACAACATCATTGGCAACTACCCATTGACGCTGACGCCGGTCCAGTCGCTGTCCAGCCTCATTGGCGAATCCCTTGATGGCACCTGGACCCTGACGGTTTCAGACAACGCGGGCCAGGATACGGGCACCTTGGTTTCCTGGGGCATCAATGATGTCACCGGATTCGAATGTGAAGACATCGTCAGTGCCGTTGGTGATGGCCTCGTGCCGACCCGATTTGCCGTCAGCCAAAACCACCCGAACCCGTTCAACCCTTCGACGACCATCAGCTTCGCGGTGCCTGAGAATGCAGGGCAAGTGACGCTGGCGATCTTCGACGTGTCGGGCCGGATGGTGCGCACTTTGGAAAGCGGTTCGTTGAGCGCTGGCAGCTACAGCCGGCAGTGGAATGGTCGCGACGCTCAGGGGCGTGCGGTCAGTTCCGGAACCTACTTCTACCGCTTGTCGGGTGATGGGTTCTCCGAAGCCAAGAAGATGATTCTGGTTCAGTAGTATCCGCTTGGCGGTCCTACCGGATGAACGAGCAGAGGCGGCATTCGTGCCGCCTCTGTTTTTTGTGGGTGCACATTGTGTGCGCACCTTTGAATTGACCTTTGGGCCGAGCCCCGATATCAATGGAATCAGACCAACCGTCGCTTCCACCAACTGCGAGGACAAGCCGTGTTTGCTGCTGCCACTTACACCGATCGCCGCCACCGCCTTCGGCAAAAACTGGGCTCGGGCCTCGTCCTGTTGCTCGGCAATGCCGAGAGTTCCATGAACTATGCGGACAATACGTTCCCGTTTCGGCAGGACAGCACGTTTCTCTACTTCTTTGGCCTGGATCAGCCGGACCTCGCGGCGGTGATCGATCTGGACGAAGGCAGCGAAACCATTTTTGGCGACGAGTTGACCATCGACCACATCGTGTGGATGGGCGATTTGCCGACCATTGCCGAACGAGCTCAGGGCGCCGGCGTAGAGGCAACCCGGCCGTTGGCTGAGTTGAAGGCGGTGGTTGGGGCTGCTCGACAATCCGGCCGCAAGGTGCATATTCTGCCTCCTTATCGATCCCAAAATATTCTGTTTTTACAGGACCTGCTGGAAGTGCCGGCAGCCCGGATCGCGACCGCCGTGTCGTTGGATTTGGTTCAGGCCGTGGTGGGATTGCGCGAAATCAAAAGCGCTGAAGAAGTCGCCCAGTTGGACGATGCGGTCTGCACCTCGGTGGATATGCACACCGCCGCAATCGCCATGGCTCGGCCCGGGATGGTCGAAGCGGAAATCGCCGCCGAAGTGGAACGCATTGCTTTGGCCGCTGGTGGGCGCACGTCTTTTCCCGTCATCGCCACGGTCAACGGCGCGGTGCTGCACAACCACTACCACGGCAACCGGCTGCGGGAAGGAGACCTGTTTCTGCTCGACGCCGGGGCCGAAAATGCGATGCACTACGCTGGTGATTTGTCGTCGACTTTTCCGGTGGGCACCCGTTTCACCGAGCCCCAGAAGACCATCTTTGAAATCTGCCTCACGGCCCACGAAGCGGCAGTGGCCGCCTTGGCGCCGGGAGTTCCCAATCTTGCGGTACACTTCGCTGCGGCCCGCGCCATCGCCGAAGGCTTGAAAGACCTGGGGCTGATGCGTGGTGACCTGGATGACGCGGTGCAGGCTGGGGCTCATGCGCTCTTTTTTCCCTGCGGCGTGGGTCACATGCTTGGCCTGGATGTGCACGACATGGAGGATCTGGGCGAACAGTATGTGGGCTACGAGGGGCAACCCAAGAGCACCCTGTTTGGACTGAAGTCGTTGCGCCTGGCGTTGACGATCGAGCCCGGAATCTACTTCATCCCGCAACTGATCGACCGCTGGCGGGCCGAAAACCGGTTCGAGGATTACCTGAATTACGACCAGATCGACAAATGGCGAGATTTTGGGGGTTTGCGGAACGAAGAGGACTATTTGATCACAGAATCTGGTAAACGACTGTTGGGCAAGAAGAAGCCGATGACTGTGGCCGAGATAGAGGCCCTGCGCGGGGGCTGATATGTGGGGTTTTTGCAAAAGTGGTATCGTTGAGTGCCGGTACCTGATATATTAGATATCAGTCATTTCGACGCACGACCTCACCAGAACGGGATTATAGCCATGGCGAGCCTGCCGCAATTGAACCGCACCTCCTTGCGTGAGCAGGTCTATGAGGTGCTGCGGGACTATTTGGACGAGGGCCATTTACAGCCTGGCGAGACGATCAATCTGGATGCCATCGCGGCTCAGCTTGAGGTGAGCCGCACGCCATTGCGTGACGCCATTTTGCGGCTGGAAACCGAAGGATTTGTGACCATCAGGCCACGCAGTGGAGTGGTCGTGCGCACGTTGACCGAAACGGACATCCGCAACTTGTACCAGATGATCGGAGCCCTGGAGGCTTCGGTGCTGTTGGGCGAGGGACACAGCTTGGCCGCTGCCCACGTCCAAGCCATGGAACAGGCCAATGCCCAGATGCAAGCGGCGTTGGTGGCCGATGATTTTGACGGTTATTACGCGGCAAACCTGAAACTGCACGGCGCCTATACGGACATCTCAAGCAACGCCGAACTGGTGCGCCATCTGAAAACAATGAAGCAGCGTTTGTATGACTTCCCGCGTAAGCGCGACTTTATCAAGGAATGGGAGTTGGCTTCGACCGGTGAGCACGATTTGATCGTGGCGGCCTTGAAGGCCGGCGATTTGCGGGAGGCGGCGCGTTTGGTGCAGGATGTGCATTGGTCGTTTGCGGTGCAGGAAAAATTCATCCGGCGCTACTATTTACCGGAGCTGGAATCCTCGTGAAAACCGCCACGATCTTCAACATCCAACGCTTCAGTCTGCATGACGGGCCCGGCATCCGGACGACCGTTTTTATCAAAGGCTGCCCATTGCGTTGTGCGTGGTGTCACAACCCCGAGAGCATGGACCCGCGGCTGGAACCGAGCCTGACGGCGCACCATTGCGTGGGCTGCAATTTATGCATCCCGGCTTGTGAAATGGGCTTGACTGGAACCCTGACTGGAAATCCGAACCATGCCGGAGCCCTGGTTCACCCCGGCGAGGCCTGTCTGCGCTGTGGCGAGTGCGCCGAGGCGTGCCCCACAGGTGCGCGCGAGTTGTTGGGCGCCTACTGGTCGGTGGATGATTTGTTGGCCGAGGTGGAACGCGACGGCACTTACCATGCCGAGTCCAGTGGCGGCGTGACTTTCTCCGGTGGCGAACCGTTGGCCCGCAACCATGCTCCCTTTGTCTTGGACTGTCTGGAAAAATTGAACGCGCGCGGTGTGCACACCGCTGTCGACACCTGTGGGCACGTCGCGACTGAAACGTTGTTGGCGGCGGCCGAGCAAGCCCAATTGGTGCTCTACGATCTGAAAATCATGGACCCGGAGCGGCACCGTCTGGCAACCGGGTTGGGCAACGACCTGATCCTGCGGAATCTGACTTCTTTGGTGGGCGCGGGGCACAAGATCTGGGTGCGAGTGCCGCTGATCCCTACCCAAACCGCCGACATGGGCAACCTGCTGGCCATGGCTGAATTCCTGGCCGTCCTGGACAAGAGCATCCCGGTGTATCTGTTGCCCTATCACGCTG
>JADGEP010000198.1:0-265 GCA_016744275.1 Candidatus Krumholzibacteriia bacterium
GTTTTCAACCAGGAGCCAGCCATGCTCAAGTTTCCCGCACCTTTTCCCTCGGCCATTTTTGTCTGCACCCACAAGCGCCCGGATGGCCACCCCAAGCCTTGCTGCTCTGATCGTGGCGGACGCGAACTGCGCGACGAATTGAAAACCATGGTTCGTGAGCAGGGCCTCGTGATGGGTGAGCACGGTCGGGAGCAGCGCGGTGCTCGCGGGTCCGATCGCTGCGAGGACCCCGAGGGCGAGGACCTGGCGCGGGTCCTTCTTGCTC
>JADGEP010000198.1:275-7171 GCA_016744275.1 Candidatus Krumholzibacteriia bacterium
CCAAAGCGGTTGCCTCGGTGGTTGCGAGCGCGGCCCCATGGCCCTCCGGTATCCCGACGGCGAGTTAATGATGGGCGTGGCCCGTGAAGACCTGGAGCAAATCCTGACCGCGGCCAAGGGCGATTGACGTGAAACTTGCCCTGCTTCTATTGGTCGTTGTGGCAGCATTGACCGTGGCCGGATGTTCCTACAAGGGCCCCAAGACCAGCCCTGGCGTTGGGACCACCCTGGCCAACACCCACTGGAAACTGCTGAGCATCGACGGCACTGAAGTCATCACACCCGAAGGTGCCCGAGAAGCCTTTGTCATCTTGCGCCCGGATTTTCGCGTGACCGGTTTTGGGGGTTGCAACACCTTCAACGGCACCTGGCAAAAAGATGGGGACCAACTCAGTGTTGGTCCCCTGATGAGCACAAGAATGGCCTGCAAAGACATCGACACCGAAAGCACATTTTTAGCCAACCTGGACGGCAAGATCTTTGCCGAAATTGAAGGCGAAACCCTGAACCTGATCGGCAGCAACGGCAGCGATCTGGTTTTTCAGGCCATGTACTTTCAGTAGACCCGCGGTTTATCGCACCAGCACCAGGCCGGATGTCTCCACCTGACCCACCGCATCTTTCAGACGCACAAAGTACGTGCCCGACGGCATCGACCGGCCGCTGTCGTCGGTGCCATCCCACCGCACTTGATGCGATCCGGGAGCAAACTCGCCGGCCGCCAAATGCCGCACCATGTGCCCCCGCGCGTCGTATACATTCAGCGCGATGTCGCCGCGACGGGCCACACTGAACGGAATGATCGTCTGGGGATTAAACGGGTTGGGGTAGTTGGCCCCCAGCACGCTGCGCGCCGGCAACAAACTGTTCGGGTCCTCTGAAACCGGTGAAGCCGGCACATACGGTTCCAGCAAATGATTGGCCAGGATGTATTCCACATTGGCGATCAAGGGCGCCGTTTGCATGCGATAGGGGCGGCCACAAACCAGCGCAAAGCGGCCTCCATCAGCACGGTAAGTTCCGCCAGCAGGCGGCGCGGTCACCACGCCGGTCAGGCGCGTGCTCGGGAAGCCCGCCGTATCGTGGAACAGGGCCGTGCTATTGACTCCGACATTGTTCAGAAATACGTCCGCCCAGCTCTGGGTGCTGATGAACGGAATGTCCACCAGGCCCGGCGCGGCGGCCACGCAATTGCTCAGCGTATTGGCCTCCTCACCGAAGGTCACGTCCAGGTAGGTGTCCAGGCCGCCGGTCAGGAATGACTGGCTCATGCGACCGAGCAGCAGCACATTGCCACCAGCTTCCAGGTACGACCGGATCGGTGTTTCGGCCCACTTGGCCAGATCGCCGGCGTAGTTGTTGCCCACCCAGATGACCGTCGAATAGTTGCCGATGATATCAGCCGGCACCGCGCCGTGCCCCAAAGGTGCAGGCACAGTCGAGGGGTAACCGCCCGTCGGGGCACTGAAGGTGTCCCAGAAAGTGATCGGCGTATTGCCCCAGAAGGCCTTGGCTTCGTAAGCGTTGGTGATCTCGGCGCCGTATGTATCCCAGCTGACGCCATTGACCAGCAGGACGCCCTGATCCAGGGAGGCGTTGGCCACGACGGTGACCGTCTGGCGCAGAATCCAATTGTCCGGATCGACCGCGATCGATTCCACGGTGCCGCTGACGGGAATCACGAAACTCTGGCTCAACTGGTCGTTTTCGACCCGCACATCGGTGGCACCCTGATCGGTCGTGATGCGCAGCGGCACCGGCATGGTGAACACACCGGCGTTGTCCTGAGTCTGCGTCAGCGTCACGGTGATCTCACCGGCGGCCGGACCGACAGCCCAACCCATTTCGTAAATGGGGAAATATTCACCGTAGATCCACTGCTGGAAAAAGGCCGTCAGATCGCGTCCACTGACCGACTCGAGGGCAGCCTGCAAGTCCGCGGTTGTGGCCGAACCGTATTCGTGGTTGGTCCGGTAGAGTGTCACTCCTGCAAAAAAGTCGGCGTCGCCCAGCACACCGCGCAGCATGTGCACGATCCAGCTGCCTTTGTTGTAGGTTAGGTTCGAATCGAAGATGTTGTCCGTCAGAGGGTTCTCGATAAAGATCGTGCCGGGGCCATAGAAAGCCGCCGCCGCCATGTATTCCTGGTAGGTCGCGAAGTCCTGGGACTGCTCGGCCCAATAGGCTTCGCTCCAGGTGGCAAAACCTTCATTCAACCAGATGTGCCCGAAGTCGGCGCAGGTCACCATGTCGCCCCACCACTGGTGGCCCAGCTCATGGCTGATCAGGTCTTCCGACCAACCGCCCATGCTGGTGATGGTCTGGTGTTCCATGCCGCCGCCCCAGGTGAATTCGGCGTGGCCATATTTTTCGTCCACGAAAGGGTACTCGCCATAGGCCGAGGCAAAGGCGCCGATCATCGGCACCGTCAGGCCATAGGTTGGCTGCACCGTCGTGAAGTGTTCCGGATAGACGAAGTACTGCACCTCCATCTGGTCCCCACCATCCAGCGGCGTGTACCAATCCGAGTATTGCTGATAGGGGTAGATCGCCAGAGAAACCAGATAAGTCGCCGTCGGGTAGTTGGTCTTCCAGTGGAAGGTGCGCCAGGTGCCATCATCAACATCGGACTGCAACAAACCCTGGCTCGCAACGACCTGAGAGTTGAGCACCGTCACCACGATGTCCAACGAGTCGGCCTTGTCGGTGTTCAGGTCTTTACACGGCCACCACTCCCGCGCGCCGAAAGGTTCGCTCAGGGTCCAGGTCATGGGCCGGCCAAAGGCGCTGCTCCAGCCAAAAGCCTGGCCCGCCGGATTACCGTTATAATTCACGCTCACCACCGCGGTCTCACCCTGGTTGTAGGTGCGGTCCAGGTTGATCGTCAGGATGCCGCCGCTGCGGGAAAACGTGGTCGCTGCGCCGGCTGAGGTCGCGGCCGAAACATTCATGCCGGCGTCCAGGTTCAGGTCCAGCGAACTGATAGCCGTGCCCGTCACCTCAACCGTTGTCGTGACCGATCCGATGAGGTTTTGGCTGGATGAATTGAGGGTCAGATCCAGGCCATAGTGGTGCACATCGTACTGATCCTGATTGACCGTCTTTTGAGCAGATGCCGCCAGCAGCCCTTTTGCCATTTTCTCTTTGCTTTGCGCTTCCTGCCGGCGATGGTCCAGCAGAGACTCGCGTTTCTGGTGCGGATCGTCGCTGGCCGCGGCCCAAACAACGCCCATGGTCAAGAATACAAACGACAGCATGGCTGCGAAAAACGCGCCTCGAATTCTATAACTCATTAATTTTCCTTGTGTTATGCGCTATCTGACGCCGAACAGACCAGCTGTTGGACCACCATCGCCCCCGCGAACATCTCATTATACAGCAAACATGGGTATGAGATCAATAGACAGGGCCCTCAATGTGTCCCAAGCCCTTCGCCTGACCATATTGAAGGATGTCATTCGTTTGATATTGGAGTATTGTAGTCTTCATTGATTTCCCACACTGCTGATGCAAAAGGATGGCCCATGTCCCAGGACCCGACCGACGATTCCGAGCTTCCCCAGGACCCGGACGCCACTTTGGGTCCAGACATCCCGATGGATCCAGACGCCACCATCGCTGCCGGCCCCGCCGACCCCGCCGCGGTCGCGGACCATCCTGGTGTCATCGGTCCCTACCGCATTGGTCGGCGCCTCGGCGAAGGCGGCATGGGCGAAGTTTTTCTGGCCGAACAAACCGAACCCATCAAAAGATCAGTCGCCCTGAAAATCATCAAACCCGGCATGGATACCCGGGCGGTGGTGGCGCGCTTCGAGTTGGAGCGGCAAACTCTCGCGCTGATGAACCATCCCGGGATCGCGCGGGTGTACGACGCCGGACAAACCGAACAGGGACGACCCTACTTCGTCATGGAGTTTGTCGAAGGTGTTCCTATCAACCACTACTGCGATTCCAAACGATTGACGACGCGGCAACGTCTGGCCTTGGTGATGGACGTTTGCACAGCCGTGCAACACGCCCACCAAAAGGCCGTGATTCATCGGGATCTCAAACCGGGCAACATCCTGATCACCGAAATTGATGGCAAGCCTATGCCCAAGGTGATCGATTTTGGCATTGCTCGCGCCACCGAACAGCGCGATGCCGAGCGCACCATGTTCACCCAGGTCGGCCATGTGATCGGCACACCGGCCTACATGAGCCCTGAACAAACGGACCCGACCAACTCGGATATCGATACGCGTACCGACATCTATTCCCTGGGTGTTGTGCTCTACGAATTGCTGGTGGGGTTGACTCCGTTTGATACCGCGTCGGTGTACTCGGCGGGCTACGAAGCAATCATGAAATTCGTGCGCGAACAGGAGGCACCCCGACCCAGCCTGCGGCTCCAACACAGCGCCGCCCACACCACCGGCGTGGCCAAACGGCACCATACGGAATCTGGCAAATTGGTGCGCACCCTGCAGGGGGACCTGGACTGGATCCTGCTCAAGGCCCTGGAGAAAGACCGCGGTCGGCGCTACGAAACCGCCAACGCCCTGGCCATGGACATCCGGCGGTATCTGAATGACGAGCCGGTTTTGGCCAGCCCCCCAAGTGCTGGCTATCTCGCCCGCAAATTCGTGAAACGACATCGCGGTGGAGTCATCGTGGGGGCCCTGACAGCAGTGGTTTTGGTGGCCTTTGCCCTCACCACTTCGTTGCAGAATAGGGTGATCAGGCAGGAACGCGATCGCGCCGAACTGGAGAGCGCCAAGGCCACCGCCTTGACCGATTTCATGGGAGAAATGCTGGTTTCGGTAGACCCGTGGGCCAGCGGCGAACATGACCTGACAGTGGCCGAGGCCATGGACCGATCCCGGGCCGGGGTGGATTCGGTATTTGCGGCTCAACCGCTGGTGGCCGCCGAAATGCACGCCACGATGGGGCAAGCCTACCTGGGCCTGCAAAAGTTGACCGAAGCCGAGGAGGAAGTGCGCCTGGGCTTGGAACTGCGCACCGCGGCGCTGGGTCCGGATCACGAGGACGTGGCCGACGGTTGGCTTTTTCTGGCGCGGATTCAACGGTTCAACGTGCAATCGAAAGAGGCCATCGACAGCGGGCGGGAATCGGTCCGCATCCGCGAATTGCATTTGCCCGCGGACGATCCCCAACGGTTGATCGGGTACGCCGATCTGATTGAAAACTATGTCCAGGACCGGCAATTCGTTCCCGCCGATTCGATGCTGAGCCTGGTGGACAACATCATTGCCGGGTCCCAGGATGATTTGCGGGCCCACGCCGCAGCCATGCTGAACTTACGCGCCCGCATAGCCAGCGAAGAAAGAACGGACTTGGCCGCGGCCGACTCGCTCTATGTGGAGTCCATCCGGTTGTTGCGCGCCAAGGATCCGGATGCGCCGTTGCTTACGGTGTACCTCAACAATGCGGCCGTCAATCAGATGACGATGCAGGACTATGTCAAAGCGGAAGCCACCTACGGTGACGCCCTCGCCATGATCGAACGCCAGTTTGGCACGGATCACCCGAAGTACGCTTTGGTTTTGGAAAACCTGGGCGGGATCGCATTTCGCCAGGGCAATTACGACGAATGCCTGGCCAATCTGAATCGTGTGAAGGAAATCCGGTCCAGCAACATGGGAGACACTCACCCCACGGTATTGCGCACCATGCTGAACATGGCGACGGTTGCGAGCGCGAGCGGAAATCCGGAAAAAGCGGTAGAAATCTTTGACGAGGTGCTGCCCCGCCTGATCTCGGTCAATGGCGAAGACCACCTCGACACAGCCACAACCTTACGCAATTTGGGCTTGGCCCAGGACAAACTCGAACGGTTCGACGAAGCGGCGGCGACCTTCCAGCGGTCCCGCCGGGCCTACGTCAAACTCGTCGGCGAAAAACACCACCAGACGGCCCGCACGGACAGCGACTTGGCCTTGACCCGCATGAAACAAGGCCGCTGGCAGGAAGCCGAGTTCCTGGCACTGCGTGGGTTTGATGTTTTTATCGAGGTGCTGGAGCCTGGCGATGTTCGCATTGGCCATGTGGCCAAGAACCTCGTCCGCATTTATGAAGAATTGGACCAACCGCAGGCAGCGGAAAAATTCCGAGCGCACGTTCTGTCTCAGAAACCCTCTGAATAGTAGGGCGGACCCGGCCGAAGCCGAACCCGCCCTGTCGGGGGATTGTGATTATCAGTCCAGGCATCAACCGGCTTTCGCCTCGGCCCGGCCCGCAGGCGTCAACCGGTCCAGCATCGTGTAGACCACCGGCACCACAAACAGCGTGAACACCGCTGAGATCAACACGCCGCCGATCTGCACCACCGCCATGGGCGCCCGGTACTCACTGCCGGCGCCGCCGCCAACGATCTGGGGAATCATGCCGATGGCGATGGCCAGATTGGCCATCACGATCGGGCGCAATCGATTCGGACATGCCTCGAGCAATGCCTGGGTGATACCCATGCCCTTGGCCCGCAGCTGCGCCGTGTAATCCAACAACAAGATCGCGTTGTTCACCACGATGCCGATCATCATCACCAACGCCATCAATGACATGATGTTGATGGTCTCGCCGCTGAAGAACAGCGCCACCGCCATGCCGATCAACGACAGCGGCAACGTCACCATCACCGTGAACGGATGCACAAAGCTTTCCAGAATGCCCGCCATGACGATGTAAATCAGCACGATGGCCAGGAGCAACGCTTCGAGAATGGCCGAGAACGCCTCGTCCTGATCTTCGGCCGCGCCACCATAATTGACGAACACGCCATCGGGCAATTCCAAGTCCGCCAGTTGCGCGTCGATCTCGGACCTTTTTTGAGTCAAGCTGCCCTCGGCAATGTTGCCCGTCACTTGCACCAGCCGGATCTTCTCACTGTGCTTGAT